>NZ_DLSO01000039.1:0-68052 GCF_002500165.1 Gordonia sp. UBA7860
CGACCGTGTCGATGCCGCGGTCCCGGACTATCGAGATCGTGTAATGCGGTGCGGCCCAATCGTGAACATGGTTCAGCCAGCGTCTCAGGAGAATCCCGACCGGCGTGCCCGCTCGCGCGAGTGACACCAGCGTCGGTTCGCGATGACGCTCGGCGATGATCAGTTCGCCGACGACGCCGACTGCGTGTGCGAGTCGCTGCGCCGAGTCGTCGAGGGTGTCGGCGAACAACTGCTGGTATGCGGCCCCCGGCTGGTATTCGATGGGCAGCGACTCCGCGTAATGCGCTGTGCCCGATTGAATTCGGCGTTCGCGTACGGCAAGGTCGGCCTCGAGGTCGAGGTGCGAGAGGTCTTTGAGAAGCCAGGTCACCTCATCGGGTGTGTAGGAGCCGAACTCCGGGCCGCGTAGCTCGGCGTTCCGCGCTCCCTCTGTGGTGACTCGCTGAGCCGTCACGGTGCGCTCCGAGCGTCGCGCAGCGCACTTTGGCCTGTGGCGACGACTTTCGCGACGACGACGTCGTGGCCTGCCGCAGTCATCACGTCGAGCACCCCGCCCGGCGCCGTGAGGTCGGGGGTGTCGGCGGGGTCGTCGATGATCAACACGATGCGCGGAAGGTCGGGCGAGCCGTCGGGGTCGAGCAGGTTGTAGACGAATCGCGGTGTCCCCGGGTCGTGTTCGGGCGCGGTGAAGGTCAGGCCACGGCGCAGCGGATACCCGTCGACGTCGCGGACGAACGCGGGTGAGCGCGTGGTGGTCTGGAACGTCGTGGGGATTCCGGCCTGGGCCAGCCCCTCGGCGATGCAGAGCGGCAGGTACATCAGTTCTTCGTGACCCACCACCACGGTGCTCTTCGACGAGTCGAGTTCGGGCAGCAGTGCTGCCACCGCGTCGTCGACAGCGTTGGTGAATTCCTGTGTGTCCGAGCGTAGGAAGCCGTGACGACCACCCTCGGGCACATCGGTGGGCCACGGCAGCGTCACCGTGATGACCTCACCTCGGGCCCCGAGTGGGTTGAGCTCCGTCGACGGCGTCTCCCACACGGCATCGGTGAGCCCTGCCGGAAGGTCGATGCTGCCCTGCGCGAGCGACACGTACTCGATCCGAACGTCGTTGCCGGACGCGAAATCGTCTGTGGCTTGCCGATGTTCGGGTGATCGCAGGTCGACGAGTGACGCGATCACAAAGTCACGTCTGCCGGTGGCTTCATAGAGCGCGGTGATGGCCCGTAGCGCGGTTGCCCCGGTGGAGATCTCGTCGTCGACGAGGATCAACGGACTGTCGGGGTCGGCGGACAGCACGTCGATCGAACTCGGCTGCAGCAGATGGGTTGTCGCGTGCGAATGGCCCTCTTCGAACGATCCGACGGTGAGCGCGCCCGGTGGGCGCCGACGGGTGGAGTGCAGGTACGCGTGGGCATCGAGCGCATGGAAGACGCAGTGACCCAGACCCGTTGCCGTCTCCGCGAACCCGAGGACCGTCGACTTCTCGGCCGCGTCGGCGCCGATGCGGTGGCGGACGAGCGCTGCGAGGTCGTCTGCGGCCCGTCGGACACGTTCGGGCGGGGTGGGGATGTGTTTGCCGAGGACCGTCGACACGAGCAGGTGTGCCCGCCTGCGATTGCGGCGCAGACCGAGGACGACGAGTTCGTCCATGCTCCAACCGGATTGAGCGTCGACAGTCGTGTCTGCGATTCTCACCCCGAACGTGTCGGCGACCCAGCTGCTCGGGGCGCCCGCGGAGTCGAAGGCGCGCGCTGCGCGTGAACTGGTAGTTGTCACGAGAGATCCATCGCGGTGAGGAGGTCGACGAAGCCGACGCCGGGGTGGGTGACCCCGAACACGGCGGCCCGGTCGATCACGCGCGACGCCCAATTGCGGTGTGGCTTGGACTCATTCATCTTGTTCCGATACGTCGATGCCTGCACGCCGCCGGCATCTGCGGCGAGGATGTCGAGTGCGTCGTGGTACTCCTCGTGGGTCACCGCGCTGAGTGCGTGCACCGCGGCCGCATGGGTCGGGTGGATCACGGTCTTGCCATGCATACCGTTCGCACGATCGAGCGCGATCTCCCGCAGCAGACCGTCGAGGTCTTTGCGTACCAACTGGCTGCGAAACCACACGGCACCCTGCTCCTGGAACGGGGTCTGCCGAAGCGATGGCTTGAACAGTCGCTCGTGATCGGCGAAGTACTCCCAGACCGGTCCGGTGACGATGTGCCCGGCGGAGTCGCATCGTCCCAGCCGGTTGATGATCGAGGCGATCGCGTCGGCTGCGACGCGGACGTCGTAGATGGTCAGGTCGCGGTCGCGGCGGATGCCGAACAGTCCGCACATGTCCGTCGCGCCGATGCGGATGGCGAGCACCCGAGATCGATGCTCGTCGACCGCGTCGGCGATCACCGACAGGTGGTGTTCGCGACTCTCGCGGTGAACGATCCCCGCGGACTCGAGTACCGGCATTGCCCAGAAGTGCCTACCGGCCCGAATACCGGCCTCCCGCACCGCAATCAAGAACTCGTGTGCGTTCTCGGCGTCGAATTTCGGGCATACGAATCCCATGAGCGAGTTCGTCGCGCCGAGCGCCTCGCTGATCGTCGCGATCTGATCGGCCGAGCGGACGCGAACGAACAGCATCATCTCGGCCGCGGCAGTCGAATCGAGTCGACGCAGGGCGTCCACAGCGCTTTCGATGGCGGCGGCCTGATCACCGTCGGCGATCGCGTCTTCGAGGTCGATGACCATCGACACGACGCCGTCGGCGTGGCGGCGTGTGATCACCTCGGCGAGGTCGGGACGCGTCGCGGGCACGTAGAGGGTGGCGCCGAGCGCGATGGCGAGACGGTCGGTGGACCAGGACGTGGAGACCGGCGACGGTTGCGCGACGAACAATCGTTCCCGCGTCGACGCAGGGAGATGACGAAAGTGCCTGGCGCCGTTGCCTGCCCGACTCGCACTCGGCGCATCGGTTGTGAGTGTCATCGCCTGGCCACCTGCCCCCTCATCCGCTCGACGATCTCGACGATGCGGCGCTCAATCTCGGTCAACTCCGTGGAATACGTCCAGTAGTCGGGATGTACCCGGTCGAGGGCACTCCGTGAACGGACAATTCGGTCGGCCTGAGCATCGAGCACTGAACCCCATTCGTCAACCAGAGCGTTATCGACGGCGAAGTGTTGCGCGTCTCGCAGGCGGAATCGCACGCGCTGTTCGAGGGCCCCGGGGTCGGCGCGCACCTCTCGCAGACCACGCAACCTGTCGGCGACCGCATCCACGGCCTGCTCTGCACCGTCGAGTTCGTCTCGCGCTGCTTCGGCCTCGCTGATGGCGAGGTCAGGGGCGTCGGACAGGTGCGATCGGGCCTGTGCCAATCGGTGATCGGCGGCGTCGAGGAACCGGGAGTAGACCTGCTCATTGTCTTGCAGATCGAGTGAGCACTCGAGGCTGAACTCTCTGCGGAGGGTCGAGAGTTCGCCGGGCATGCGCTCCGCGCGGGTCACGATCCCGCTGCGGCGTGTGTCGACCGAGCGGATGACCCGCTGGCCGCGCTCGGTGAGCGACGGCGCATCGGCGAGCGCGTCCTCGAGCGACTGGCGGGCGGCCAGCACGCGTTGAGCGGCTGCCCGCCTCGCGAGCAGGCCCGACGCCGTGCGCTGTTCGGTCAGCGCGGCGTCGAACCTCTCGGTGGCGAGGCGAACGCTGTGCAGCGTCGTGAGGGATGCCGGCGTTTGGGCCAACACCCCGCGCAGCTGCGTCGCCGCGACCTGGGTCTGACGTTCGAGGGATGCGACCTCGTCGACTGCACGCGACGCGCGGCCGAGTTCGGCGGAGTTGGCGGCGGCGAAACGCTGCATCTCGACCTGGAGTGACCGCAACGCGTCTGTGCACCGCGCGAGTTCGCCCCGCGCGGGCCGTGGTGAGTTCGAGAGCTCGAGGTAGCCGCCGGTCGCCTGGGAGTAGCGCTCCCGCAATGCATTCCACTCGTCCCGCAGCCGCGTTCGTGGGTCGATCTCGTGAGCCGTGGCGACCGCGCCGTCGATGCTGCTCAGTGTTTGCTCTGACTCGAGGAAGGCTGTGGTCATCTGCTGGACCGACGCCGCGGTGTCGGCGGGCATGCCTGAGCTGCCACGCTCTCCCCGCTGCCAGAACCTACTGCCCACCGTCTGATGCTATCGACTAGTTTCGTCAGGGTACGACGGGAGGATAAACGTGCAACTGGTACAGCGATCCAAGCGGGTGATCGAGGCGCGACTGAACAACACCTCGGTTCGCGCGCTCTCCGGTTCGATGGTCGCCTACGAGGGCCAGGTCAGTTTCAAATCCGCGGGGTTCGGCGGTGGCGACGGACTCGTCGCCGGGATCAAGCGTCGGGCAACCGGCGAATCCCTGTCACTCATGGAGGCCGGCGGCACCGGCGTCGTCTACTTCGCGCACAACGCCGCGGAGACGACGATCATCGAACTGAGCGGTGAGACGCTGCAGGTGGAGTCGCAGCAACTGATGGTGCTCAACGGCAACCTCCAGACGAACGTCACGTTCGCGGGCATGCACGGCGCGACAAGTGGCCAAGGACTGTTCACCACGACGGTCAGCGGAACAGGCCAGGTCGGCATCGTGTCGAACGGTGGTCCGCTGATTCACCTCGAGGTCTCGCCGCAGTATCCGCTGATCGTCGACCCCGACGCGTTCGTCTGTGCGCGTGGCGCGCTCTCGCAGTCGTTCGTGACCGATGTGTCGTGGCGTTCGGCCATCGGGCAGGGCAGTGGCGAAGCGTTCTCGCTGCGTTGGGACGGAACCGGCGTGGTGTCGATCCAGCCGGCGGAACGGTAGGCGGAGCATGTTCACCAAGGTCAACAGCAAGGTCGTGTCGGTCGACGTCGCGCAGTCCGGACCGGTGGTCGCCCGCAGAGGGGCGATGCTGTTCTACACGGGCGACGTGCGGTTCGCGCCGCATCAGATCGCCGGTGTCGGGCCGGGATCGGGCGGGATGTCGGGGATCGGCGGCGCGATCGGACATCGACTCGCAGGCGAACACGAGTCGACGCTCCTCGCCAGCGGACAGGGAGTCGTGCACTTCGGGTTCCGGGGGATCGAGGTGGAGATCGTCGACGTCGGCAGGGTCGGCGGCTTGATCCGGGTCGAAGCGTCACGCACGCTCGCCTACACGTCCGGCCTGCAGGCGTCCGTGGTGTCGGTGACCGCTCAGGGTGGCGGCGGAGGCGGTGGTGGCGGACTGTTCGGTTCGCTGCGGTCCGCCGCTGCGGGCGCGGTGACAGGCCAGGGCATGTTCACCACCCAGCTCTCCGGTCAGGGCCAGGTGGTGATCCTAGGCCACGGCGGCGTCTTCGAACTCGGGGTCGCCCCCGACCGGCCGCCCGTCACCGTCGATCCCCAGGCGTATGTCGCGGCTGCGGGACAGGTGACCACCACGCTGACGTCGAACGTGAGTTGGCGCAACGTCGGCCGAACCGGTGGCGAAGCACTGCAATTGCAGTGCGCGGGGCAGGGAACCGTGTACGTACAGGCGTCCGAGGAGAAGTTGTGAGCGCACTCAACACCGTGTGGAACCCGATGTCGTTGCCTGTGGACGACAACATCGAGGGCAACGACTATTCGTTCTGCATCGACCTCAACGCCCCATGGTTCATGTCGAAGGGCGCGATGATCGCGCTCTACGGGCAGATGAAGTTCACCTCACTGCAGCACGGATTGAACGGCCAGCTCCTCCACATGGTGGCCCAACAGTTCTCTGCGCCTTTGTATCTCGGCGACTATGTGGTGGCCGAGGGGCACGGGAAGCTGATCATCGGCGACCGTGGCTACAACATCAATTCCTACGACCTCGACGACGGCAACCTGACGATCAGGGCCGCGAATCTCCTTGCGTTCCAACCGCAACTGGCGTTGAAGCAGTCGATCGTGCCCGGCTTCCTCACCCTGATCGGCACCGGAAAGTTCCTCGCATCGTCGAACGGTCCGGTCATGTTCGTCGAACCTCCGGTGAGGGTCGACCCGGAAGCGCTTGTGGGCTGGGCGGATTGCCCGTCACCGAGCCATCACTACGATCAGTCCTGGGTCACCGACCTCATCGGGGCAACCGCGCACCGGATGGGCGTGCAGTCGGGCGAGGAACAGCAATTCGACTTCACCGGCAACGGAACGGTTCTCGTGCAGTCGAGCGAGAAGGTTCGCAGCGACTTCTCCATTGTCCGCGCCATTCAGGGACAGCTGCCCGGGCTCTCGACGTCGGGTCTGCAACAGATCAACCAGCAGGTCTCCCGGCAGTTGGGGCAGCAGCAGGGCTGAGGCTCGGCTATTGCGGACCTACCGTATGAAACCAAGAACCCGGTTGCGACAACGAATGTCGTCGCAACCGGGTTCTCGTTTGTGTGCGGGCTACTTGCGGCCAGCAGTCCAGTTCATCCCGAAGCCGTAGGTCTGGTCGATGTCGCGTTGTGCGCCATGGATATACCGCACCTCGCGGTTGACGCTCAGCTCGCCGCCGTTGCTGGTGAGCATGGCGATGGCACACGAGACCGCGCGGTCGTCCGCGGAATCCAAGCGAACCTCGACCTGCGGTCCGGAACTCGGGAAGAGCGTCACCACGCCGTTGGCCGACGACCAGTTGGGCGTGCCCTTGTAGATGTAGGCGAAGATCAGGATTCGACGGAAGCGTCCGATGTCGGAGAGATTGATGTGCAGGTTCTCGCCGCCGGTGTTGCTTCCGCTGCGATCGTCGCCGTCGAGGAATATGTAGGGCGCGCGATCGAGCGAACCGAACGAATTGCCCAGCGCCTGCACGACGCCCTTGCTGCCGTCGGCGAGCTCGTACATGGCCTCGAGGTCGAGGTCGACGCCCGCCGAACGCTTGAAAAACCGACCTCCACCGGAACCCTGTTCCCAGTTGAGGTTGACGCGCATATTCCCCTGGCCGTCACCCCTTTTGGCGAGCGACACCGTCGGGGTCGACTTGCTCAGCGTCACCTTGTTCATGTTGACCGTCATCGGACTTTCCTTCCGGGGTGGTCGAGCCGTCGGTGCTCGAGCTGGCGTTCTCTGTGTCTTCGTCGGGGTGGTTGCGGCGTCGAATGATGCTGGAGATCAAAGCCGCGAGGATGAGCACCACGCCGACCAGGCCGGTGACCACTTCGGGGACGTGGGTGCCGATCGAATACATGAGGATCAGCGCCAGCGCGCCGATCGCCCAGTGAGCGCCGTGCTCGAGGTAGACGTACTCGCTGAGTGTGCCCTTGCGGACGAGGTAGACGGTCAGCGAGCGCACGAACATCGCGCCGATGAAGCCGAGGCCCAACGCGATGATGATCGGGTCGGCGGTGATGGCGAATGCTCCGATGACGCCGTCGAACGAGAACGATGCGTCGAGCACCTCGAGGTAGAGGAACAGGAAGAAGCCTGCCTTGCCTGTCGCCCTGGCGAGCTCGCTCGGACCCGAGCGCGGAAGTGATTCCGATTCGGCGCCGTCCTCGAGTTCCTCCGGGGTGTTGAACAACTCGCCCAGCCCGTTGACCAGGATGTAGGTGATCATGCCGAGGACACCGGCGAAGAGCACCGTCGAACGTTCGTCGTCGGGTGCGATCCACTCAGCGGTGATGACGAGGATGACGACGGCGACGACAACGGAGAGTTGATCGAGCTTGCCGATGCGCTCGAGCGGACGCTCGATCCACCGCAGCCAGTGGAGTTCCTTCTCGTCGAAGATGAAGCCGAGGAACAGCATCAGCAGGAACATGCCGCCGAACGCCGCGATCTGCGGGTGAGCGTCGGTGATGATCTGCTCGTAGGTCGGGGAGCCGTCGGTCGGCGGGTTGAGCGCGAGGCGCAGCGCCTCGACCGGATTCAGCTTGGCGCTCAACCAGACGATCACGAGCGGAAACACCAGCCGCATGCCGAAGACCGCAATCAGCACACCGATGGTCAAGAAGATCTTCTGCCAGAACGCGCTCATACGTCGCAGCACGGTCGCGTTGATGACCGCATTGTCGAAGGAGAGCGACACCTCGAGGATGCCGAGGATGAGTGTGAGGAACAGGGCGGTCGGGCCGCCATAGATGAATGCGACCACCAACGAAACTATCGTGATGGCGATGGACAGTCCGAATATTCGGAAGATCACGGTGGAGCGGCCTTTCTTGCATCACCGAAGTAGGGAGGTCGCGCGTCCCGCTGCCGGATGCACGCAGTCAGACAGCCAGATGCCGCGCCTGTGTATGCCAGGCGCGGCATCGTGACATGGCTGGACGAGGGTCAGACGTTGACGCCGAAGTCGCGGGCAATGCCCGCGAGGCCTGACGCGTAGCCCTGGCCGACGGCACGGAACTTCCAGTCAGCGCCGTTGCGGTAGAGCTCGCCGAAGACCATGGCGGTTTCGGTCGACGCATCCTCGGACAGGTCGTAGCGGGCGATCTCGGAGCCGTTCGCGCGATTGACGACCCGGATGTAGGCGTTGCGCACCTGGCCGAACGACTGGCTGCGCGCGTCGGCGTCGTAGATCGAGACCGGGAAGACGATGGAATCGATGTTCGGAGGGGTGCCCGCGAGGTCGACGTTGATGACCTCGTCGTCGCCGTCGCCCTCACCGGTCAGGTTGTCGCCGGTGTGCTCGATGGAGCCCTCCGGCGAGCGGAGGTTGTTGAAGAAGATGAAGTGCTGGTCGGAGAGGACTCGCTTGTCGGTGCCGCACGCGATCGCGCTGGCGTCGAGGTCGAACTCGACTCCGGTGGTGGTCCGTGCGTCCCAGCCAAGTCCGACTGCGACAGCCGTGAGGCCCGGAGCCTCCTTGGTCAGCGATACGTTTCCACCCTTGGTCAGGCTGACGCCCATGTCTCGTGCCTTTCTGCCGCGTTGTGGCGGGAGCCACTGTCGAATGACGGTCACATCGTAAGTGACAAGTCGGACATAATGCCGACGCGCCCGCCACCCTACCTACGGTTATCCGACGAGAACATAGAAGCCGGCTGTCCGTAGGCCGAGGGAATGATGTCGATCTCGCGTGGCGGAGCGTCGTGGGCCGACGATGATCGAACAGAGGCGGCGGTCGAACAGAGGCGGCGGTCGAATCCGAGGTCGGCTCAGGATCGCGTGCACCCATCCAGGATGCGGGCGAGTGCGTCCCGCTCGGGCGGGGTGACCCAGAGTGAGTATGCCTTCTTGACGCGGATCTGCCGTGCGGCGTACGTGCAGCGGTACGCCTTGGCCGGCGGTAGCCATGTCGCCGCGTCACCCGCACCCTTCTGCTGGTTCAACGGCCCGTAGGTCGCCTGCAGGTTGCGCGGGTCGTTCGCGAGGTCTGTGCGCTGGTCGAGGGTCAGCGCCTGTGCGCCGGTCTGCCATGCGTTCGACAGCGAGACCACGTGGACGATCTGCACCATCGACGACTCGGCGCCGCGTCGGAAGTCGACGGTGCGTCCGCTGTACGGATCGTTCAGGACTCCGGCGACCACCACGCAGTCCCTCGTTCCCGGCTTGAACTCGACGCCGGTGAGGTCGCGCTTCAGGATGTCGTTGCGGGTGTCGCATCCGTTGTGGCCTGACTCGACGTTGACGTCGTCCGACCACGTCTGTCCGAACTGCGCCCGTGCATACCCGGTACGCGGCGCCCGGCCCTTGACGGCGAGCTCGCCGAGCGTGGCCAATGCCTCTGCGGCCTCGGGACTGAGCGGGGAGGCATCGATCGACGTTGTGGTTGACGACGTCGTGGTGGCGCTCGGCTCGGGCGAAGGGGTCGGCTGGGCCGAGCGGGTGTCCGAAGCCGGCGCAGTGGTTTGCGCGTCGGGCGTCGGACCGGTGGCGACCAACACGACGACGACCACCAACAACAGCGCCACAAGCGCCGCGACGAGCAGCGGCCACAGGCGTATCCGTCGTCGTGGGGGAGAGGGCCGTTCAGATGGGGGCTCTGGTGTGGGGGCGGGCCGCGTCGTCCAGTGGGAGGTGTCGGGGGGCGACGAGTCGGGTGGGCCGAACGGATTGCTCACTGCGCCAACAGCTTTTTCTGTACCTTGCCCATCGCGTTGCGTGGTAGGGAGTCGACGCGTCGAATCTCCCTGGGACGCTTGTGGTGCGACAGCTCGGTGGCTACCAGCCCGATGAGCTCGTCGTCGGCGACTGCCGACCCGACGACATACGCGACGATCCGCTGGCCGAGGTCGTCGTCGGGAACACCGATCACCGCGACCTCGTCGACGGCGGGGTGTCCGAGTAGGACGGTTTCGATTTCGCCTGCGCCGACACGGAATCCGCCCGACTTGATCAGATCGGTCGACGCGCGTCCGACGATGCGGTGCATGCCGTCCTCGCCGATCACCGCGACGTCGCCGGTCGCGAACCAGCCGTCGGCGAGCCAACTCTGCGCCGTGGCCTCCGGTCGGTTCAGGTATCCCGACCCGACCATAGGCCCGCGTACGTGAAGGTCACCGACGGACTCGCCATCGTGCGGCAGATCCGTTGCACCGGAATCGATCTCGCTGCTGCGCAGCCGTGTTTCGACGCCGCGCAGCGGCATTCCCACCCATCCTGGTCTGCGCTCGCCGTCGAATCGGGTCGACACAGTGATCATGGTCTCGGTCATGCCGTAGCGTTCGACGATCTCGTGTCCGGTCAGCTCGCGAATCCTGTCGAACACCGGGACGGGCAGTGGGGCACTTCCCGACACGAGTAGCCGTGCGGAGGAAAGCGACTGCGCTGCAGCAGGATCGGCGCCGATACGTGTCCAGACCGTCGGCACGCCGAAGAACATCGACGCGCCCTGAGCGGCCGCGGCGGCGTATCCGGCGGGGGTGGGCTTGACGGTGTGAATCAGCCTGCCGCCGCGGCGAAGTGGGCCCAAGACGCCGAGGATCAGCCCGTGGACGTGAAACAGTGGTAAGCCGTGAGCGAGGGTGTCGTCTACGGTCCACGCCCATGCATCGGCCAGCGCGTCGAGTCCCGCGGCGATCGCGCGGCGTGTGATCGGCACGCCCTTCGGAAGTCCTGTCGTGCCCGAGGTGTAGAGGATCAGCGCGGTCGACTCGCCGGGCGGTTCGGGATGCGAATGCCACGAGCGGGCGAAGCGTCGGATCGGGATCACCGGCAGTGACGCCGAATCGGGGGCGGCGCCGAGCCACGCCTGTGCACCCGAGTCGGTCAGAATGTGCTCGAGTTCGCGCGGACCGGAATCCGGCGGCACGGGAACGATCGGAACCCCCGCGATGAGACCGCCGACGACGGCGAGGACGGTGTCGATCGTCGGATGGGCGAGCACGGCCAGGGTGCGTGCGCCGCGAATCCGTTCTGCGACAGCGGTTGCCGCGCCGACGAGGTCTTCGCGCGATGCCACGTCGTCGCCGACAGTCACCGCGGCGGGGTCATCGGGGGCGGCGGGGACAAGATAGGGCAACAACACGTCTCTCACTGTGCCACACCTGCACACTCACACAAGAAGTGCGACTTTGCCGCCCGCATGCCCGCCGGAGACGAGTTCGAGTGCCGCGCGCGCCTGTGACAGATGGAAGGTGTGGGCGACCGGAACCACCAGGTCGCCCGCCGCGGCGTGTGCGATCAACTCCGCCCGAACCGAATCGCGGTAGGCGGCACTCTCGGGCTGCGTGCCGCCGAGAGCGACGAATCCGTCTTGCGTGGCCCGGTCGCGCGCCACGATGGTGACGATGCGTGAACGGTCGGCGACCAGCTCCTCCGACGTATCGATGGCCTCGGCGGTACCCGCGGCATCGAGGGCGGCGTCGACGCCATTCGGGGCCAGCGCGCGGACTCGATCGGCCAGCCCCGGCCCGTATTCGACTGGGAGACCACCGAATTCGACGACGCGCTCGAAACTGCGCGGGCTCGCCGTACCGATCACGGTGATGCCGCGCAGCAGTGCGAGTTGCAACACCGCCACGCCGACCGCGCCCGACGCGCCGTGCAGGAGGATCGTATCGCCGGTCGCCGCGCGGGACACTCGGAGCATGTCGGCGGCGGTCGTGCCCGTGAGCAGCAGGTTCGCTGCCGCGGCGTCGTCGACCGTCGAAGGTCTTGCGAACACCTTCTCCGCGGGCACCGTCAGCGCGGTCGCGTACCCGCCATAGACGCGGAATGCGAGGACGTCGTCGCCTGGAGATGCTGCGCCAGAAGCGATCTCGGTGCCCGGTCCGAGGGCCGCTATCACTCCGGACACCTCGTAGCCGACGGGGACGGGGAAGTCCGACGCGGTCAGTGTGTGCTTGAGGTCCGCGGGATTGACACCTGCGGCGAGAACTTCGATGCTGACCTCACCTGGTCCAGGTGGACGGAGCTGATCGTCGATGAATGCGAAGTCGTCGAGACCCCCGGGGCCGGTCGCCACCCACCGTTGCACGCGCATGGTTCAACACTACTGATGAGCGCGGGGGCGTCGACCCTCTCTCGCGGCAGTCCTGGCTCAGAGTTGCTCGGGCCGCACCCAGCCGTCGCCGATGAGTGCCAGCAGCAGCTCTGCCTTGTTCGAGACGGGTCGGCCGGCGTTGAGGTAGCGCTGCCGCACCCGGCGGTAGTGTTCGCGGGCCGTGCTCTCGGCGATGAAGAATCGGCGAGCCGTCTCGCGCAGCGTCGCGCCGAGCACGTAGGAGGTGAGGACCTCGCGCTCGCGTTCGGTGAGGTGGATGCGGGGGATTCGGGGTTGGGCGGACTCCGACTTTCCGGCCAGCGCGGCCAAGACGTCGAGTGCGTGGCCGGGGTCGGTGATGTCGATGCTGCGCGCATCCGAGACAGGCACACCGATCGCTCCGATCACGGTGCCGTTGAGGGCGCGGATGGATCGCACCTGGGCGATGCGCCGCGCGGACCGCACAATCGTGATGCCGGGGGCGTCGAGTCCGCCAAGCGAATCGGTCGCGTTGTCGAGGTCGATGATGACTGCACGGTGTCCGGCATCCTCGACGAACACCGCGAGCGCCGAGTCGATGACGTCGTGTTCGGCGATGATGACTGCAGTGGGGGTGGTCCGTGCGGCATCCACCGCTGCAATGTCGAGTTCGCTGACGACGTCGGCAGTCATTGAAGTCTCCCCAGAGAATGCGCTGCGCGCGAGTGTGCACTTGATGTACTCGAGCAAACCGAGCATAAAGAATCCTGCCCCCGCCGTCGGCGCAAGTCAGCACTTGTGATGACATTTCTGTGCGAGGATCACGCTCGAAAACGCCTGAAGCTGACACCCTCATGCGACATCACGCATGAAAATTGGCGCAGCATGCGTAATTACGCATTTATATCAAGACTGTAGAGGGAGCTGCCGTGGAAGGGATGCGCATCCTGATCGCATCACCGCTTGGGCATGTGGTCGCCGAACCGGTCCGTGCGGCGATCGAGGGCGCCACCGTTGTCGTGGCCCGCGACCAGGAGGAATTCGTCCGCAGCGTGTCCGGGCGGGTTCGGTTCGACGTCGTTGCCGCCGACCTCATCTGGAATAGGCCAGATATCGAGTGGACGTTCGACGGTCTCGACGTCCTCGACGGTCTCCATCATGCCAATCGCCTCGCGCCGGTGCTGTTGGCGACCCAGGGACACTCCATGGAGATCGATCATCTCGAAGAAGCGCGGCTGCGGCCGGATGTCTGGGGCGTCGTCGCCAAGGCCGACGGATTCGGCTCGCTGATCGGAGCGCTGCGCACCGTTGCTCACGGCGCGAAGCTCGACGACATGGTGCCCTCGCCGACTCACCCGCCGCTGTACGAGTTGTTCAGCGGCAGGCGCGGGATCACCGCAGCGCGGATGGCCGGAGCCATCGCTGCAGGAAATGCGTCGGACAACGCGACGCTGGCATCGGTCGCGAAGGTGTCGCCGAATACTGCGAACAAGGTGACCAGCCACTATCTCGGCCCGCTGATGCTCGAGCGCGGCGAACACGACGACCGCCTACCGCTCACCCAGGCGTCGGTGTACCGATGGTGCGGCCTGCACGCGCGCTACATCGTGAGCTGGTGCCGACGACACGGACACGAGGATGTGTTGTCGCTGCAGGCGTGAGCGGCGCTGCCCGGGTCGACACAACTCCGGCCGACGGGGGAGGCTCCCACGAGTTCAGTCGTCGATGTCGACTCCGTGGTCGCGCGCCAATCCCGACAGCCCATCGGCCCATCCCTGGCCGACCACGCGAAGCTTCCAGCGCTGCTCTCCGGGAGGGGTGCCCGGGCGCCGATAGATCTCGGCGAGAATCGCTGCGCGAACTGACTTCTCGATTTTCGGGGCGAAGTGCCAACGAATCTCGCTACACGAAATGGTGATGTCGATGGTGTCGAGCGCGGAAAAGGCGAGTCGCGAGGCCGTGTCCATTGTCGCGACGACGAGTATCCGAGTCACGTCTGGGCGCACCGCAGATGCGTGAACGGTTCCGGATTCGACGAGTCCCCTCTCGTGCGGCCTCTTTCCGTTCAGTCGGACACTCTGGTCCGGCGCGACGTGGTGGTTGTAGAAGATGAAGTCTCGATCGTCCCGGACGTGGCCAGAGCTGTCGAGAAGTAGAAAGCTCAGGTCGACGTCGGCTCCTGACGTGTGGAGAACTATGTCCATCTGGCGGACGCCGGTCTCGGGTATCTCGACGGATTGGCCTGCGGCCAGTTCCGCCGCGGCACCTGAACTCTCGGAGGCGTACTCCCTCGTCGGCATCGGCATCGGCATCAATGGCATGGAGTTTGGCTGCGGAAAAGCAACGGGCAGTGAGGATCGCGATGCGAACCATGTCTCGAAGGGGATCAGGGCGTAAGGATCACGAAAGGCAGGTGCCTGCCCTGATGCGTCCATCGGGGTGCCGAGAGCCTCGTCCCATTCTGCAAGAGCGTTCGAGGATTCCGTGTCTTCGGCCGACGTGATCAGTTCGGCCAGTGCTGGGACTGAATCCACGTCGAGCGGTTTGAGAGTCGTGGACAGATTGCCGGAGGACGTCGTCCTGACGCTGCACTCGACATCTTCGCCGATATCGAGAATGCGAAAGGCGTCATCACGACTACGCCACGTTGCACCTTCGACGGCTGATCGGCTCCACGAACCATAGAGCACGACTCCGAGTCGTCGTGAATCGGAAAACCTGCTGATCACAACAACATTGAGACGAGATACCCCTGGAGCAACCGCGAACGCCTCTCTACACGTGGCAGCAACGTTGGACGCGAGGATGTGGAGCCACCAGCGCACTCTGTCGCGCTTGTTCAGGAGTTTGAGTGTTGGCCGACCAGCGGACGTTACAGAGGGTGTTTGGTCTGGCAGGGCGTCGATGTCTTGCTGTCGCATGATGATCGACAGGGTGGTGCCGTCGAGTCCCACTGCGCAACCTGCTGCTGGATTGTCGGCGAAGGCCGCGTTCACCGTCTCGAGCACGGTCATTTCGTCGTTGCCGCTCAACGCATTCCACCAACCGTCGGCATGCGATAACAGATCCGCGTGAATGGCTGCGAGACGGGTGGTCTCCGCGGCCGCGTAAGCGTTGGCGTCGGCTTGGGCAGCTCCGCGTGCCGCGGACCTTTGCGCCCGTGCAAGGCGACCGACACCGCGCAGGTGCATGGCTTCGGCCTGGGCGAGAGCAGCCTGCACGTTGACCACCGGAGGTGGCGGTATCGCGGGCCGGGAAGCGGGGATCCATTGATCGAGGTGCACGCTCGTCGATGACCTGCGCAGGTCCCGCAACTGCTCGATGGCAGCGTCGCGTTCGGCCTGTTGCGCTGCGCGTTCTGCAGTGCGTGCAGCTCTGGTCATCTGTGCCGCGGAGGGACCGCGACTACTCGCGCCGCGCCGCGACGTTGTGCGACCGGATCGCCCCCCGACGGATTGGTAGGCGTAGAAGGGGCCGAGTCCAGTGGACACCCCGGTCCGCCCGCTACCGAAATGCACACGCGCCGCGCGAGGGCCCACCGATGCGCGGACACCGCGGGTCGACACTCGCACGCGCATGCCCGGCACGCCGACGCGGAATCCCAACGACATCACGCCACCTCCTGTGCATTCGCGGAGTTGTCCCACCGCTGCACACCGATATAGCACAGGTCGAGAGGCGCACCTGCCGGTTCAACCCCCACACACGACGATGCCCCTCGGTCCGGGAGTCGGACCGAGGGGCATCGTGTGGCGTGACGGTGTCAGACCGTCGAATCAGCCCTCGATGAACGTCTCGAGCTGCTGGCGCGCGACGTCGTCGGCGAGCTGCTCGGGCGGGCTCTTCATCAGGTAGGCCGAGGCAGGCAGGATCGGTCCGCCGATGCCGCGGTCCTTGGCGATCTTCGCGGCGCGCACGGCGTCGATGATGATGCCTGCCGAGTTGGGGGAGTCCCAGACCTCGAGCTTGTACTCCAGGTTGAGCGGCACGTCGCCGAAGGCGCGTCCCTCGAGGCGGACGTAGGCCCACTTGCGGTCGTCGAGCCATGCGACGTGGTCCGACGGTCCGATGTGGACGTTCTTGTCCTCGACCTTGCCGGCGAGCGAGCCGGTCAGGTTCGACGTGACGGCCTGGGTCTTGGAGACCTTCTTCGACTCGAGACGCTCACGCTCGAGCATGTTCTTGAAGTCCATGTTGCCGCCGACGTTGAGCTGGTAGGTGCGGTCGAGTGCCACGCCGCGATCCTCGAACAGCTTCGCCATCACGCGGTGGGTGATGGTCGCGCCGACCTGGCTCTTGATGTCGTCGCCGACGATCGGCACGCCTGCGGCGCGGAACTTCTCGGCCCACTCGGGGTCGGAGGCGATGAACACCGGCAGTGCGTTGACGAAGGCGACGCCCGCGTCGATCGCGCACTGTGCGTAGAACTTGTCAGCCTGCTCGGAGCCGACGGGGAGGTAGGAGACCAGGACGTCGACCTCGTTGTCCTTGAGGGTCTTCACGACGTCGACGCCGTCGCCGTCGGCCTCGGTGATGGTCTGCAGGTAGTACTTGCCGAGACCGTCGAGGGTGTGGCCGCGCTGCACGGTGACACCGGTCGGCGGGACGTCGGCGATCTTGATGGTGTTGTTCTCGCTCGCGAAGATCGCGTCGGAGAGGTCGAAGCCGACCTTCTTGGCGTCGACGTCGAACGCGGCGACGAACTCGACGTCGCGCACGTGGTACTGACCGAACTTGACGTGCATCAGACCGGGGACGGTCGCGTTCTCGTCGGCATCCTTGTAGTACTGAACGCCCTGGACCAAGGATGAAGCGCAGTTTCCTACGCCCACTATGGCCACGCGCACCTTATTGGGCTCACCCATGGTCGGGTTCTCCTTCTTTTTCTCTGGGACCGCGAACGTCGCTGGACCCTGGAACGTGGGTTACCGCCGGCGAGTTGTGTGTCACCGGGGCGGTGTCGAGCGCAGCCGATTCCGGCGGCTCGGGTGTTTCTTGTGTCCCGTCGCGACCCGGCTGTGGGGTCGCGTCCGGAAGTGTGTGTTCTGCGGCGATGAGCTCGTTGAGCCAGCGCACCTCGCGCTCGCTCGACTCGAGGCTCAGCTCGTGCAGTTGGCGGGTGTAGCGATCCGACGCACGCGTCGCGCGGGTGACGAGTTCGCGCAATCCCTCACGCCGTTCCTCGACCTGACGTCGACGCCCTTCGAGGATGCGCATCCGGGCCACCGCTGGGGTGCGGGAGAAAAAGGCCAGGTGGACGCCGAATCCGTCGTCGGTGTAGTTCTGCGGTCCGGTGTCGGCGACCAGCTCGTTGAAGCGGATGCGACCCTTCTCGGTCAGTTGGTACACACGTCGACCGCGACGCACCTTCATGCCCGCGGGCGTGCTCGCCTCGTCGATCAGGCCGTCCGCCTGCATCCTGCGCAGCGTCGGATACAGCGAGCCGTACGAGAACGCCCGGAATGCGCCCAACAACCCGGTGAGGCGTTTGCGCAGCTCATAGCCGTGCATGGGTGATTCGAGTAGCAATCCGAGAATGGCGAGCTCCAGCATGGTGCGCACCTCCTCGGTGATCTCGTGGCTGATCGCGCACGCAGAGGGTGTCCGATGGGACCACACGGCATGTCGCGTCGATGTGGTTTCCAATGTATCGCACCGATATAACTGTGTCGACGGGGGAGTGTCCACAACATGTCATGCCGGTGACCTGCGGGCGACGCGCGGGGTGGCGAGTGTTGACGCGGCGCGCGTCCGCGCAGACGTCCCAGAGCGTGACGACGTACGCTGAAACACGTGCGCCAGATCGTCGACTACGCCTTGCAGCGTCGGTCCCGACTGTCCGATGTCCACTCCGGCCGGACAGCCGTCGCCGACGTGTGCGACGCGAATCCCTACCTGTTGCGCGCCGCGAAGTTCCACGGGCGCCCGTCGTCGACGCTGTGCCCGATCTGCCGCAAGGAGCAGGTCACGCTGGTGTCCTGGGTGTTCGGCGACCGGCTCGGCCAGGTGTCGGGGTCGGCGCGTACCGCAGAAGAGATCGCCTCCCTCGACGCGACCGCCGAAGAATTCACCGTGCACGTCGTCGAGGTCTGCCGTACATGTAGCTGGAACCATCTGGTCCAGTCGTACGTTGCGGGTCTGCCGCCACGATCGACACGACGTCGTCGTCGGGTGGCCGAATAACGGTTGTTTCCACGTTCGTCGACGAGAGATACGACGCTCGTCGGCGTTCTGACTTTGTGGTGTGGGCCGCAGGTTTTTGCCGTGCCAGCGCCGCATACGTCACAGTGGAGTGGGCTCGATGCAATGGAGAAGTACTGTGAGGAGCGGTAAACCGACCATGGTGGCGGTTCTGACCTCGAACAACACGGCACAGGCACGCGTGAGCGCGACCTGGGTTGCGGTGCGGAAAGGTGATCGATGAGCGGGACGGAGTCGTCGCACGGCACGGGAAAACGGCCGACCCGATCGGCCAAGAACGATGCCGAGCAGACAACGCAGTCGCGGCATCGCGTGATCGCCTGGACGCTTGGCATTCTCGGTGGGTTGGTCCCCGCGGTGATCCTGATCGGCATTCTCGCCTTCGCGATCACCTACGCGACGGTGACGGTGCCCAGCCCCGGCGACATCAAGCAGAACCAGGTCGCCTTGATCACCGACTCGACGGGCAAGACGCTGGCCAAGGTCGTGCCGCCGGAGGGTAACCGCACCGACGTCAAGATCACCGACATCCCCAAGTCGATGCAGGACGCGGTGATCGCGGCCGAAGACCGCCAGTTCCGCAGCAACGAGGGCTTCTCGGTCACGGGCATCGGGCGCGCGGTGGTCGGTCGCTTCACCAACAACGCCGACGCCGGTGGTGGTTCGACCATCACGCAGCAGTACGTCAAGAACGCGCTCGTCGGCGATGAGCACAGCTACGAGCGCAAGTTCAAAGAGCTCGCGATCGCGACCAAGATGTCGGGACAGTGGTCCAAGGACGACATCATGGCCGCCTATCTCAACACCATCTACTTCGGGCGCGGCGCCTACGGTGTGTCCGCTGCCTCGCAGGCCTACTTCCGTAAAGACGTCAGCAAGCTGACCCCCGAGGAGTCCGCGGTGCTGGCAGCGGCGATCCGTTCGCCCTCCTACTACGACCCCGCCGTCGACAAGGTCGCTTCCGAGGGTCGCTGGAACTATGTGCTCGACGGCATGGTCCAGATCGGTTCGCTCAAGCAGTCCGAGCGGGCGTCGATGCAGTATCCGAAGGTCTACCCGCAGCCCGCGGCGGCCGTGGAGACGCCCGGCCCCAACGGTCTGATCAAGCGTCAGGTGATGGCCGAGCTGAACAAGCTGAACATCTCCGAGCAGCAGGTGCGGACCGAGGGTCTCAAGATCACCACCACGATCGATCCCAAGGCGCAGAACGCCGCTGTGCAGGCCGCGTGCCGCGAGAACAAGATCTACTCGTGCGACAACGGGGTGCTCAACGGCGAGCCCGACAAGATCCGCGACGCCGTCGTGTCGATCGACCCGAAGACCGGTGGAGTCCGCGGCTACTACGGTGGCGACGACGGCCAGGGTTGGGACTACGCGCAGGCTGGTCTGCAGACCGGATCGTCGTTCAAGGTGTTCGCGCTGGTCGCGGCACTGGAGCAGGGAATCCCGCTGTCCAAGGTGTACAGCTCCGCGCCGTACCAGACGTCGACGGGTCTGACCGTCGAGAACTCCGACGGTGAGAGCTGCGGGTCGTGCAACCTCGCGACCGCGATGAAGATGTCGCTCAACACCGTCTACTACCGCCTGATGATGGACCTCAAGGGCCAAGCGCGCGCTGTCGCCGACGCCGCGCACACGGCGGGCGTCGCCGAGTCGTTCGGCGACATCCAGAAGACGTTGCAGAACCCCAACGGTGAGGTCGAGGGCGGCGTCGTGCTCGGTCAGTACCCGTCGCGGGTCATCGACATGGCGTCGGCGTACGCAACGCTGGCGGCGTCGGGCGTCTATCGCGAGCCGTACATGGTGCAGAAGGTCGAGACCTCGACCGGTGAGGTGCTCTACGAGCATCAGCAGAACGACGGCAAGCGGGTCTTCCCTGCCAAGGTCGCCGATAACGTGACCTCGGCGCTCGAGCCGATCGCCGCGTACTCGAATGGCAACTCGCTCTCCGACGACACCTACGGTGCACGTCCGTCGGCGGCCAAGACCGGTACCGCACAGCTCGGCGACACCGGGCAGAACAAGGACGCGTGGATGGTCGGCTACACGCCGCAGCTGTCCACGGCCGTCTGGGTCGGTACCGACAAGGGCACCGCGCTGACCAACTACGGCGGGTCACCGGTGTACGGCAGCGGGCTTCCCGCCCAGATCTGGCGTAAGTCGATGAACAACGCCCTCGAGGGCGACCAGGTCGAGCAGTTCCCCGAGCCCGCGGCCGTCGGTGGTCAGGCCGGTGCACCGACCGAAGCGCCGACCAGCACGTACAACCCCGACTACAACAACTCGCCGCGGACGCGTACGCAGCGGGACAACACCCCGCAGATACCGCAGATCCCGGGCAACGGTGGCGGTGGCGGAGGTGGCGGAATCACCCTCGCTCCCGGCGTGACGATCCCGCTCCCGGGTAATCCGGAGCCGGGAAACGGCAACGGCACCACCGGTAACGGTGGTGCGGGAAACGGCGGTAACGGCGAGGGCGGTACCGGCGGCACCGGCAACGAGGGCGGAGTCACCCCTGAGCCGCCGGTCGGCTGACCGTCGCTCGTCGTCGGGAAAGCACTTCGACGACGCCGCGTCGGCGCAGCCACAGCAGCGATCGATTCCTGACGGGGTGATCTCCGGCGGGGTGATGTCCGACGGTCAGATCGTGGGCGGGGTCGCCAGTCCGGTTGCCCTGTCCGACGATCCCCGGGTCGACGACGCGCGGGTGATTCCCAGCAGGACCGACGTCGTCGTCCGAGATGCGAGTCGCGTGATCGGCGGTCCGCTGGGAGCGCACGGGGCCGTCGGGCGCAGTCGACGTTGGACACCGATCCGCGTCCTGTTCCTGCTTTCCCTGTGCGCGTTGGCGCTCAGTTGGTACGGCAAGGCGGGCTGTCTGCAGCAGGCTCCCGCGACGTCGGAGGCCAACGATGCCGGACATGCGATGCGGCTCGACTGGGATAACCAGCGTCAGTTCACCGATCTCTGCTACTCCGACGTGATCGCGCTCTACGGCGCCGAGCAACTGGACAAGGGCGCATTCCCCTACAAGGCCTCGTGGACTCAGCAGGACCAGAACGGCAACACCATCACGCGGTACATGGAGTACCCGGTGCTGACCGGCCTCTACATGTACGTCGCCGCGCAGGCTGCGCAGGGATGGCAGTGGTTGCACGATCACCTCGGGATACCGGGCGCGCTGAGCGTCGTGTTGTTCTTCGATCTCGTGGCGCTCGGTCTCGCATTATTCTGGCTCGTGGTCGTCTGGGCGACCGCCCTCACCGCCCGCTCGCGCATCTGGGCGGCATGGCTGGCTGCTCTCTCACCGCTTGTGATCGTCCACGCATTCACCAACTTCGACGCCATCGCAGTGGCGATGGTCGCGGTCGCGATCCTGGCGTGGGCACGTAATAAGCCGTGGCTGGCGGGGTTGTTCATCGGCCTCGGGGTCGCGTCGAAGTGGTATCCGATCCTGTTGTTGTTCGTCCTTCTCGTGCTGTGTCTCCGAGCCAGGCGGGGCAACGACTTCTTCGTCGCGGCGTCGGCGGCGGTACTGACGTGGGTCGTGGTGAATCTGCCGATCCTGCTGCTACATCCGCGCGGCTGGTACGAGTTCTTCCGCTATAACGGTCAGCGCGGCGCCGACTCCGACAGCCTCTTCCGCATCCTCGCGAAAGCGGCTGATTTCACATGGAACATCACGCTGCTGAATGCGGTCAGCCTCGGCCTGCTGGTCCTGATCGCCTGCGGGATCGGCTACCTGGCACTGCGCGTGCCGACCCGACCGCGCCTCGCGCAGTTGGCGTTTCTCATGGTCGCGGGCTTCCTCCTGGTGAACAAGGTCTGGAGTCCGCAGTACTCGCTGTGGCTCGTGCCGCTCGCGGTACTGGCCATTCCCCATACGCGACTGCTGATGACGTGGATGGTGATCGACGCCCTGGTGTGGATTCCGCGGATGTCGCTGTTCCTCGACCCGTCGCGCCGCTGGCTCCCCGAGGGGTGGTTCACCCTCGCCGTAGTCCTTCGCGCGCTGATGGTGGTCGTGCTGTGCATCGTCGTGATTTGGCAGATCTACCACCCCGAGGACGACCTGGTGCGTCGAGATCGACGCGGCAGACCGCTCGACGATCCGGCGGGGGGACCACTCGACGGAGCTGCCGGCGCGTATCCGACGGCCGATCCGGCTCGGCTTGGTGCGATGCCGGAAACTTTCGGTGGAACCGGCAGGCGGGTTTCGACGTCCTAGGGTGCATGACAACACCCGACCTCCCAGCTCCCACCGAACTCGTCGAATGGGCTGCGCATGCCGACCGCACCGCAGCAGTCATGACCGACACCGTGCAGATCGACGGCAACTGGTGGCGCGACGCGCTCGTCGCCGCGGGCCTCCCCGACGCCGGAATCGGCTCGTCTCGCTCGCGTGCCGAATTGTTCGACCTCGGCGCACTCGCGTCCACGAGCCCCGACGCCGCCCTCACACTCCTCTGGAACTCCGTCGCGTTCTGCACCGGGCGCGCCGTCTCCGACAACCGCAAACGCATCACCGCGGTGAGTGCCAATCGCAGCCGCGTCGCCCGCGTGCTGCAGGAGGCGGCTGCCATCGCGTCAACCGATCCGGACAAGGCCGACGACATGCTGCGTCCCGGTCGCACCAACCGCATCGACCGGCTCGGGCCGAGCGGCTTCACCTGGTACCTCTACTTCGCGGGAGCGGGCGCCGCCGACCATCCCTCCCAGGTGATCGAGCCTGCGGTGGCACGCGCGTTGCGCTGGGCTGGGTGGGACAGCCTGAGCACCACCAACTGGTCGGCCGACGAGTACGTCGCCTACCTCGGCTTGCTTCGACGCTGGCGCACCGAGATCGGGGTCGAACGACTCGACGTCGTGGTCAACGGTCTCGTCGCGATAGCACCGCCGAGCGGGTGGGATTACGGATGGCAGTCGTGGCACCGCGACACGTGGCCGGAGGAGCCACGTGACAGGTGGGTTCCGGGGCCGCTGAATGCCGACGATCTCAAGCTCGTCTACCACTGGATGGGCATGCTGTCGGAGATGAATCCCAACTCGACTGCGGCAGAACACTTTTCGAGGATCGGAGCGAAGATCGTGCGGGCCGTCGGAGATGTGGGTGAACCGAGCTACCAGCGTCACGACGAGTTCGGACGATACCGCGACGGACGGGTCGGGATGTCCTATCCGTGACGTGAGATGCGCTGCAGCAGAGCATCTCTCGCTGCCGGCCAGCCGTCGTCGGTCATGGCGTACTGCGCGGTGGTGCGCCACCCGTCGGCCCAGCGTCGGTGTTTGCGGAGAAGTCCCTCGAACTGTGCGCCGAGTTTCGCGATCGCTGCCCTCGACTGCGCGTTGTTCTCGTGCGTGTGCCACACGACGCGCACGGCGCCGCAGTCATCGAAGGCGTGATGCAGCAGAAGGTATTTCGCGGTCGGATTGACCGCAGTGCCCTGCGCCGTGTCGGCGTAGAAGGTGTACCCGATCGCGACGGAGAGGTTGGCGTGGTCGATGTCGTAGTAGCTCGTCGAGCCGACAAGGCGTCCGTCGCTGTTGTCGACGACCGCGTAGGCGATGCGCGCGTCGTCGGCGTGTGCTGCGGCGATGTACTCGCGTGCCGACTGTTCGTCGCGTGGCACTGATGTCCAGGCGAAGCGTTGCGGATCGTCGACGACCCGCGCGAGTGCGGGAGCGTCGTCGAAGGTCAAGGGCCGCAGTGTGACCCGCTCGCCGACGAGCGGGGCGTCGCCAAGCCATTCGTTCATGTCGACTCCTCTACGACGACGTCGCGAGCACGGGTTCGGGGTCGTCGGACGGACGTGGGCGAGGAGCGACCATGGTGGCCAACGGTTCTCGCAGTGGGGCACGGACGAACGCGAAGATCAGGTACAGGTGGATCGTGGCGGTCACCCAGACACCGATGTTCACGCCCGCCATCACCCACCACTGCATCGGCGCGTGCGCCGTGTAGATGCCGAACAAGCGGAAGATGGTGGTGTCCAACAGGAAGTCGGCGATGAGGTAGGCGATGATGATCGGCCACCGCGTCTTGAGCAGCACGAAGAACGGGAGAATCCACAGCGTGTACTGCGGTGAGTGGACCTTGTGGAACAACATGAATCCGGCGAGCATCGCGCCCGAGACGCCGATCCACGGATAGGTGCCTGACTGCAGGTACACGCGCCAGCCCAGATAGACCGCGAGCGCGAAGGCGCACAGGATCAGCAGCGGAGACAGCATGCCGACGAGTGAGTTGTACGTGTCGGTCTGGCCGCCGGTGAAATGTCGAAGTCCCCAGTACCAGATGGAGTTGGTGTCGACGTCGGACTTGCGCTTGCCCTGAAACGAGAGCGCGGCCTTCCAGCCCTCGAAGCCGACGATCATGAACGGCAACTGGATCACGAGCACGGTCACGGCCGCCGCCGCGGCCGTCATGATCGCGCCGGTCCAGTCGAGATCCTCGGTTCGACGACGCGCGTCGATCATGCCCCCCGCGCCGCGCGTCAGCACGTACAAGGCAAGCGGCAGCGCGAAGAAGCCTGGGTAGAGCTTGAGGCAGAAGCCGATTCCCAACAGCACCGCCGCGAGCATCGCCGACGTTCGTAGTGAGAGTCGACGGTCGCCGGTCCGCGGATTGGTCGACGCACCCCACGCCATCACCGCGACGGCTCCGACCGCTGTCGCGACGACGGGCAGCTCCCAATTGTGGAAGGCGTAGAGCACCAGCGGAGGGGTTGCGGCCCACAGGAGAACCCACCAGCGGGTCATCAACGCCAGCATGATGGTGATCGCGAAGGCGAACGGGGCGAGCAGCAGCGCGGAATGCTGGAAGAACTCGGTGTCGGTGTGTGCGCCGATCGCGCCGAGGTACATCAACATGCCGGACAGCACCGGGTACTCGACAACGCCGCCGAACAGGTGACCGTTGGGCTCGATCCCGCCGTGGATGTACGGGAAGATGTGATTGTTGATGTCGCGCCCAACCCACAGATACATCAGGTCGGAGTAGCAGGGGACCACGGCGTCGACGTCGCCGACGGGGAAGTGATGCGACCGGCCGTCGGGAAAGAACGGCTCGCCGCCGCACTTCACCTTGAGGACATAAGACCAGTACAGGGCCACCGACGTGAGAAGGAGTGAGACCAAGAGGATCAACGCTGTCTCGCCTCGACGAGACAGCGTGTACTGCCCGAAGCCCATGGTCGGAGAGAAGCGGAGCGCGGGCATGGCCTACAGGGTAAGAGATGGCGGGCCCGTGGTCTGCGTCACCTACCCGCCCGCCGGCGTCGCCTCAGCGGGTCGAGCCTGTGCACTGCAGCGCGATTTCGCTGGTCAGGGGTGCCCCGTGTATGGTGGAGCGGTTGCCGACGCAGGCGACCCTCCTGCCACGGACAGTCCGTGGCCGATGAGCCCATAGGAGGTGATGTGGTCTTATGCGTCACTACGAATTGATGGTCATTCTCGATCCGAATCTGGACGAGCGCACCGTCGCCCCTTCACTCGATACTTTCCTCAACGTTGTCCGTAACGACGGCGGCAAGGTGGATAACGTCGACATCTGGGGCAAGCGCCGACTCGCGTACGAGATCTTGAAGCACAGCGAAGGCATTTACGCTGTCATCGATCTCAACGCCGAGCCCAAGACGGTCAGCGAGCTCGATCGTCAGCTGAAGCTCAACGAGTCGGTTCTGCGCACGAAGGTTCTGCGCAAGTAACCCACAGATCCCTGATCGACCGAACGAATCCATCGATCTCGTCGGTGTCGACACCTAGGGTTGAACTCAACTCGCGGTGCACATCGATTTCGACGAGTGCCCACACGTAGACCTAAGGGGAAACACATGGCAGGCGACACGGTCATCACAGTCATCGGCAACCTCACGGCTGATCCGGAACTCCGGTTCACCCCGTCGGGTGCGGCGGTGGCCAACTTCACGGTGGCGTCGACGCCGCGCACATTCGATCGCCAGACGAACGAGTGGAAGGACGGCGAAGCGCTGTTCCTGCGCTGCAACATCTGGCGTGAGGCCGCGGAGAACGTGACCGAGAGTCTGACCAAGGGATCCCGGGTCATCGTGCAGGGCCGTCTCAAGCAGCGGTCGTACGAAACCCGCGAGGGTGAGAAGCGCACTGTTGTTGAGCTGGAGGTCGACGAGATCGGCCCATCGCTGCGATACGCCACCGCGAAGGTCAACAAGGCCTCGCGCGGTGGGGGCGGCGGCGGAGGCTTCGGCTCGTCCGGCGGCGGAAGCCGCGGCGGCGGGTCGGGCTCGGGCCAGCAGGTTGCCGACGACCCGTGGGGCAGTGCACCCGCGAGCAGCGGCGGAAACTTCGGCGGCGGGGACGACGAACCCCCCTTCTGAACCGCGACGACGCCCCTCATGTGAAAGAGGCGTCCTCGCAACAACTTTGGAGTAAGTACACATGGCAAAAGCTAAGAGCACCCGGAAGGTGCGCGTCGAGAAGGTCACCAAGACCAAGGCGTGCTCCTTCTGCAAGGACAAGAAGGCCGACATCGACTACAAGGACACCGCGCTGCTGCGTCGTTTCCTGTCCGATCGCGGCAAGATCCGGTCGCGTCGCGTGACCGGCAACTGCGTCCAGCATCAGCGCGACGTCGCTGTGGCCGTCAAGAACTCGCGTGAGGTGGCACTGCTGCCCTTCACCTCGACCGCCCGATAAGCCGGAAGGGGATAACGACATGAAACTCATCCTCACCGCTGCCGTGGAGAACCTCGGCGAAGCAGGCGACACCGTCGAGGTCAAGGACGGCTACGGCCGTAACTTCCTGCTGCCGCGCGGCCTGGCCATCAAGGCCACCCGCGGTGCCGAGAAGCAGGTCGAGACAATTCGACGCTCGCAGGAGGCCCGCGAGGTCCGTGGCGTCGAGCACGCCAACGAGCTCAAGCAGGCGCTCGAGAACCTGTCGAGCATCAGCCTCACGGTCAAGACGCACGATTCGGGCAAGCTGTTCGGCTCGGTCACCGCTGGCGATGTCGCCGGCGCGATCAAGTCCGCAGGTGGCCCCGCAGTCGACAAGCGCAGCGTCGAACTGCCCAAGGGACACATCAAGTCGACCGGCACCTTCCCGGTCGTCGTGAACCTGCACCCCGACGTCACCGCGACCGTTCAGGTCGACGTCGTCGCTGCTTGATTTACCCGCTGCCTGATACGCAGTAGCTGTACACCGGTCGAGAGCCGGGCGGACATCGTTCCGCCCGGCTCTCGTCGTCTCTGAGGCTGTTGGCTTTACATGGTTCATGAAATGCGTACTCGTAGGCCGCGACGAGGACGTGCAGTCGCGAAAGTGGGGTAGGTGGCTACCCGATACCGCGAGGGCTCGCGCTCGTAGCGTCGTGGTCAGCGAGTTCCCCGGGTCCAGCTCGGTGGTGGTGCCCGACGTGGTGTGCCGGTGCAAGGGATTCGCGTACACAGCTCTGCAGTCTCATCTCGGAAGTCACCGCCATGCACACTCTCTTCGGTCATCAGATCCAGCGCCATCCCGTCGCCACGATTCCCCTGCGCGGTGAGACCCGGCCGGCCCAGACTCACACCCAGGCCCAGCCTCACACCCAAGCCCGGACCTCCGCGGCGCCCGTCGTCGTCGGAGTGTGTGGAACGGACGAATCGTATTGGGCGGTCGAGTATTCCGCCCGCGCGGTCCGCTCCGAGGCGCCGCTCTACCTCGTCAGTGTCGTCGCTCGGCAGCGGGCGAATCCGCACCGCAGTCGCGAGGAACGACGGTGGCGAGATGAGTTGGGCGCCGACGCATATCAGCTCGAGGAGCTCTCGGTGATCCATGAGGTTCAACGACGTGCGCGAGAAGTCGCCTGTGCCGCAGGCGCTTCCGATGTCCGAGCCCTGGTGCGCAGCGGTAAGCCCCACGTCGTGTTGGCGCGGGAGTCCCGCGACCTCGATGCGGCCGCAATGGTTCTCGGGTATGCGTCGGGGCCGGGTCGATTGGCCCGACGGCTTTGTGCCACAACGGATGTCCCGCTCCTGGTGGTCAACAGGGGTGTCGATGCGGGTTACCTGCTCACCGCTACGCCACGTGGTGTGCGCTCCCTGCGTGAGCGGCGTCCAACAGGCGTCCCCGCGACTGGGGAGTGACGGTAGGGCGGCTTGTCAGCTCGGCGGCGCCGGCACCAGCGGTAGCTGACTCGACGCCTGCAGCGACGTCGGCAGGTAGCGCGGAGCGGGATTGCCGCTGTGCGCGGTGTCGTCGGCGGGGTAGTAGAACTTGTGGAATCCGGGCGAGAAGATCAGCGCCCGATTGCCGGTGCGGCAGGCGACCTGGGTGGCTGAGGGCACCGTGCAGGTGACGCCCGCGATCGTCACGCGTGTGCCCACATTCAGGCGCGGCGGACGGAAGCCCGACGCCGAGCCGAAATGGTACGAGGTGCCGGTCAGCAAATCCGGCTTGGGCGCCCACCACGGCCCCTGGGCGTCGGCGGTGATGGCTGCACCCTGGACGCCGGGAGGTGCCGTTGCGGGGCGGCCCTGACAGCCCACCGAGCGGAACGTCGGGCCGATCTGGCAGTTCCACCGGCCGGTGGTGAAGAACGACCGTCCGTTGTCGTCGTAGGCCAGCGAGCGGAACGGCGTCGGATCGACAGGTGTGTAGCGCGCGAGGTCGAATGCGGCGGGCAGCGGTGGCGGTGCTGCCTCAGCCGGAGATGCGTTCAGTAGCGGTACGAGAAGTGCCGCAGCGGCCAGGAGCCACGACGCCAGACGGGAGCGAGACATCTTGTGGCGTCTGTGGGTCGTCGGCACGGGGCCAGTCCACCACATCGCGGCGTCGGACGAGGGCGAAACTCGGACAGTGGCGGTGTGCGCGGCGCGGCGACAGCGAATCGCCGCGACGAAACTGAGCTGTTGCGCAGGTCACACCCACTGTTCACTGCGTTGTTGCCCGCTGGTGGTTGTCACCCGCCCACAACACGCCCGACTGTGAGTTTCCCAAGACACGCCGAGCTGAGAAAAGTTCTTTGTTGTGGAAATCGCGCACAGTGTCTGACCTGCAGAGATCGAGTTGCGCACGCATATACTCCCCAACGTTCTCCACAGCGGCTGCACAACTGACGCGGGGTTGCGCGCGAGCCGTCCACAGGCCATCCACAAGTTCGTCCACAAGCGCGTTTGAGTGCGACGAGACGAACTCCTACTGTCTTCCATCAGTGCCGATGGTGTTGCGCGTCGCGATGTGCGGTCCGACATGTCAGACCCCTCGGGTATCAACAAAGACGACTCAGCCAGTCGGATTCCGGGGGACGGCCGATTCGTCAGCACACCGCCGTGTCGACGAGTTTGACGGTTGGGGACGTCCATCGTCAGGGTTCGAGTTCGAAAGGTTGGCACACGTGGCAGTTGTCGATGATCGCGGTCACGGTGCGGCGCGCGATTCCGGACGACCCGACGAGCCCGACATGCCGGTCGAGGAATATGGCCGGCAACCGCCGCAAGACATGGCGGCCGAGCAGTCCGTCCTCGGCGGCATGATGCTCTCGAAAGACGCGATCGCCGACGTCATCGAGAAGATCCGCACCAACGACTTCTACCGACCGGCACATCAGGCCGTCTACGAGGCGATCCTCGAGCTGTACGGCAAGGGTGAACCCGCCGACGCCGTCACGGTCGCCGCAGAGCTCGAGCGCGCGGGCGAGCTGCGCCGCATCGGGGGCGCCCCCTATCTGCACACCCTGATCTCCACCGTGCCCACCGCGGCCAACGCCGGCTACTACGCCGAGATCGTCGCCGAGAAGGCCATTCTTCGACGCCTCGTCGAAGCAGGCACGCGCATCGTGCAGTTCGGCTACTCCGGTGCCGACGGCCAGGATGTCGCCGAGGTGGTCGACCGCGCACAGGCCGAGGTCTACGAGGTCACCGAGCGGCGTACCGCCGAAGACTACGTGCCGCTCGAAGAGCTGCTGCAGCCGACGATGGACGAGATCGACTCCATCGCCTCCCGCGGTGGCATTTCGCTCGGTGTGCCAACGGGTTTCGCCGACCTGGACAAGCTCACCAACGGCCTGCACCCCGGGCAGATGATCATCGTGGCAGCCCGCCCGGGTGTCGGCAAAGCGCTCTCGCTCGATACTCCGCTACCGACCCCGACCGGCTGGACCACGATGGGCACGGTGAGCGTCGGCGACGAGCTGATCGATCCGCACGGTAGGCCCACGCGCGTCGTTGCCGCGACCGAGGTCATGACGGAGCGGCCGTGCTTCGAGGTGGAGTTCAGCGACGGCAGCGTGCTCGTCGCCGACGAACAGCACCAGTGGGTCGCAGAGGTCGACGATGAGCGCCGTACCCTCACCACCGCCGATCTGCGAGTGCACGTCGGGTGCGCCATGGTGCGCAACACCGAGCCACTCGAGTTGCCGCGCAAGAACTTCGCCTACGGTCCGTATACGGTTGCCGCACTTGCGGGAATGGCATTCGACGACCCCGAGATCGGTATCCGCATCGACGCCGAGGGCGATGTCGACGTCATGGCGCTGATGTCAGATCTCGGTGGGCGAATTCCGTATGAGTATCTGCGCGGGTCGATCGCGCAGCGTCGAGCACTGCTCGCCGGCCTCCTCGATGCCCGCGCGAGCGTCGATGAGGACGGATGGATCATCGTTCCGGCCGCCACCCGACACATGACCGCAGTCATCGCCGACCTCGTCGCCGGACTCGGCTACACATACAAGAGGTCGGCGACCGGCTGGCTCCGGGTCGACACGGGCGACGACGACGTCTTCACCGTTTACCACAAAGCGTTGCGCCACAAGGAACTTCGCATGCAGTCGGGAGTTCGACGCGTCGTCGCCGTTCGTCCGGTCCGCAGCGTCCCGGTGCGGTGCGTGCAGGTCGACAACGACGAGCACATGTACCTCGCCGGTGAGGCCATGGTGCCGACGCACAATTCGACGCTCGCCATGGACTTCATCCGGTCGTGCTCGATCGGCCATCAGATGACGGCCGCGATGTTCTCCTTGGAAATGAGCAAGGTCGAGATCGTGATGCGACTCCTCTCGGCAGAAGCCAAGATCAAGCTCGGCGACATGCGTGGCGGTTCGATGTCCGACGACGACTGGACGCGCCTCGCACGTCGAATGGGTGAGATCTCCGAGGCGCCGCTGTTCATCGACGACTCGCCGAACCTCACCATGATGGAGATCCGCGCCAAAGCTCGACGCCTCAAGCAGCGCCACGATCTGAAACTCGTTGTGGTGGACTACATGCAGCTGATGACGTCCGGCAAGAAGGTCGAGTCGCGTCAGCAGGAAGTCTCGGAGTTCAGCCGCCAATTGAAGCTGCTCGCGAAGGAACTCGAGGTTCCCGTGGTCGCGATCAGCCAGCTGAACCGTGGTCCAGAACAGCGCACCGACAAGAAGCCGCAGGTGTCGGACCTTCGTGAATCGGGATCGCTGGAGCAGGACGCCGACATGGTCATCCTGCTCCACCGCCCCGACGCGTTTGAACGCGATGACCCGCGCGCGGGCGAGGCCGACATCATCGTCGGCAAACACCGCAACGGTCCTACTGCCACGATAACCGTTGCGCACCAACTACATCTGAGCCGCTTCGTGGATATGGCGCGAGGGTAGTCGGTGTCGCTATCGCGAAAAGTTGAGACAAACGGCCAGTTTCCGTGAGACGTTGAGACGAATCATACAGACCTGTGCGAGTGTTGAGACAACTCAAACTGTCGCGCTGTATCCCATACCATTTAGTCACGTGACGTTTGCTGAATTATCGGTGTAGGGGAGGCGATGACCCTTGCTGTTGCGGAGCGTCAGCCAACTGGCTTGACAGGCCGTGCGAGGCGATCTTCGCTACGCGAACGCCGATCCCCCAGAATTTGAGGCGGACCGCAGTTGGTCGACGTTTGAGTCGACGAGAATTCGAAGTTCGGTGCCGATGCTCGTCAGTCTTCGTGTTGCGGTATTTGGGCTATCGCGTGTGAACAGAGGCTCGTCGAGCGCCATTTCGAGGAACGAAGTCTCTTTGGCCATCTGGTGTCTTGATGTTCCGGCTGCAGATGCGGCCGCGCCGATAGATGGCAAGTCGGCGGTCTCGCTGAATCGGAGTAATCGTTGGGCGAGCAGCGCATGTCCCGATAGGGCGATATGCAGCAGTTCCTCACTTTCGCTGGCTGCGGCGACGGCGTGCTCAAGCGATCTGGATGTCTGTCTGAGGTCTGTGCGGTGAGAGGTGTCGAGGAAATGGGAACCAGTTCCTGGAGCCCAGAGTCCACCAGGTCCTTGAATTGGGCTGTATGTCACGGGTTCCCCAATTCGTTCCTTCAGGAGCAGTCGTTGGGCTACCTGTCCTGCGGCTTGTTCAAGTTCGAAGGGCATTGTGGTGAGAAAGGCCCTGTAGCTGTAAGCGGCGGGGCCGTGGAGTAACTGGGTACCGCGAGTGAAGAATGGATCGTTTCCGGTGAGAAGTTGCCAGACGTACCTGTTGATTTTCCATCGGAATGCGTTGGTGAGATAGAGATCGGAAATGCGTGCGAGTTCGCGCATGTGGTTGCGACCGACGTCGCTTGGATGCGGCCACAGGAGCCGCCGGCGCCGGTAGTCGATCGGGGCCGGGTGAGTCTGCAGGTGTTCGTGCAGGGTGGCGATGTAGGTGTAGGTGTCGCTACCCCGGTCGTGGACTATCAGGTTGCTCAGAGCAAACCGGAGGGCGTCGTCGCTGATCTCGAATTGAAACGTGTTCGCGAGAGTCGACATTGCGGCCCGCCGTCCAAAGAGGGCAAGCGCGATCGGCGCCAACTGGGGGAATACGCGTTGAACTCGAGGTGGCATGGGTGGCGCGCTGAGTGTGACAATGGGCCAGATCGTGGACGGTAGGGTTTGAGCATCTATGGAACGCGTGGAGCCGAGCGTGAACGTCCTGTAGGCATGTTGTGTACGACGCCGGCCAGTGCTGTCGTGTGAGACCAACTTGGGGTGAAAGTGATTGACACCTCGATGTAGATCAATGACGCGGAGCAGGGCGTTGCTCACCGGGCCAGCAGTTCTTCGACGCGCTACGCCGGACATCGTGGCCGCGCGCTCGGGTGCGATCCAGCTCTCACATTGATCGACTGACCATCGCGTACGGAGCGTGTCAATTGCCGCGGTTTGTGCAACCAGGAAGGTTGTGCGAGGCACCTTCCGCAAGGACTGGCTGTAGTGGGCTTGTTCGTCGGGAATCCACGCCGTGGGAACTACAGGGGTTTCGGGATCGAGTGCGGCAGGGATGCGCTGAGTCGCCGGAATCATGGCGTGAAGTGCGTGTCGGGTCAGCAATGTGAGATCGCGTAGAATTGTTGTTGCCGAGAGATACTCGCCTTCGGCGTACTCGCATCTCGCGCCGCCTTCTTCAATGACCGTTGTAAGCCAGCTTTCCTGCTTGGCTGCGTGGGAGGTCAAGTCGATGTGGGTTGCCGTGGCTTCGGCTAGCGATTCCGAGCAGCACGAGGTTGGGCAACTGCGAATGCGCCACATGGTAGTAAGTTGACCTGGTCGACGTGGATGGAAGGTCGCCGTGGTTCGGGGGCGGTTGCCGCAGGCCGGACACTCGTCGACGAGAATTGCGGAGTGCGCAACGCAGACATTGGTCCAACGCAGATACCATGAAATGTTCCATCGGAGGTCGTTCTGCGCCAGGCACTCTGGACAGAACGCGACGTGGCCGGGAAAGCTCCAGGCATCGTCGCCAGCGCGACCTACGCCGTTCTTGAGTTGTAGACCTGCTCGAGCGAATCGAGCAGTCGTCGCATCTAACAGGCGCTGCTCGTCGACGGCAGTCAGGCGTGACAACTCCTGCACCGCAGCGTCGGTGATACGGCGACCGAGTGGACTTCCCGAACTTGGGCTTTCCGACACATTGATCGCCGAGAACAGCTGGCGTGGAGTGCATAAATGCAGCTCACACAGATGCTCAACGAAGGAGTCGAGCGATTCGTCGGCATAGAGTTCGGGCACCACGGAAAGAGTCACGGCATCAGGACTGCCTTTTCCATCTCTGCGCGAAGGTGGTGGATGGTGGGACTTTCACGGCGACGGACTGCCAGTTCGCACACGTCTTTCAGAATGAGGAAGGACGTCCCGGTCCGGCCCTGAGCGAAGGTGAACAGCTCGACGGCAAACTCCCGAGTTTTCAACTCGCTCACATCGAGACCCGGGATGCGCTCGAGTTGGGTTACCAGTCCGTTCATGCGCTTCAGCCACGCGTTCAGGTGGTCACTATTAGAACTGTCGAACGCACGGAGTTGGACCGCTTTCATACGGTTCCGCAACTGCATCGCGGCCTCGTCTGGATGATCGAGCAGACCTTCCGAGGACTTTGCCCTCGCCGATGCTGGCCGTTCGGACTGTGGCACACGTACGACGTCGGTTCGACGGTAGAGAGCGGAATCTCGCAATCCCGCGCCAACAAACACAAAACTCACGGGCAAGGACAGAAGTCGACGTAAGTTGTCGGTCAGATCGCGACCCGCGCCTACGCGCCGCAACATGTGCGCTTCATCGACGACGATTAGGAGACAGCCGATCAGTGGCAGTGTTGCGCGGAGGCGGCGCAGGATGGTGGTCTCCACGTCGGATCGCGAGACGAAGATGCCGGCGAACTCGGCAATGGACTCGACGAGCGTCTTGCTGCTAGCGCCCTGATCCCCAACGTAGATGACCGGAACGTGAGCTAGCCTCACTCCTTCGCGGTTCGGTGGTTTCTCATCACGGAGCAGCGAGTCATTGATGCGTAGTAGGACCGGAACAATTGTGTAAGTCTTGCCGATGTGGCTGGGCCCGTCGAGCGCTACCCAGCGTGCATCGTCGTAGGCGGCGCCGGCATTGTGGTCAAGCATCCGCATCACTTCCTCGTACGTGTGGGCAATGTCGGAAGTTTCGATCGGCCCGATCCCAGAGATCCATCGTGCGAGCAGGCGGATATCTCCATCGATCCCGCAAGGTGGGGCAGGATAGTCGTCGATACGGCGAGGTAGCCCGTCCCAACAGTTACGATCCTGGATCGACTGCTTGTACAAATCATTCACCATAGGTCATCTCCTATATCTGGAACATCCCGAATTACAAACTCTTCGATGTCGAATGGAAAGTCTTCGTCGGGCCGTTGATTATCGACGTCGCCGACTGGACTGGAGCCGGGACGTCCGGTTGGGTCTGGAAGGCGTAACGCAACCCGTGCTCGATCCTTGGAGAATCTGGTTGAGTTCTCTTTTCGAATCTCAGAAAGTAAGTCACTAAATAGAACTCCAACAGCGAAACGTTGTCCGCGCGTCCACAGTTTATCTCCGAGCTCGGATGCCCAATCTTCGGAAATGAGCGAGCTGAATGGCTCGAGTGCAGTCCCATCGTCGGCAATGGCACGAAGAGCATACCAACACCCATCTGCACTGTCTCGGATAAAAACGCGGGATAGGTCGTTGCGGTCGTGGTGAACTCTTATCGTCTCGGGAATTAGACCTCGGCTCTTGCGAATGTCGTTGACAATCTTGCCGACGATTTCCGCATGGTATCGGAATGGACCCTTATGAATTCCCTCCGGATTAATTTTGAGCTCAGTACTGTCGAGAAGACCGTATATGTCGTCGGGGTGTACATCGATTCTGGGGCCGAGCCCTCGCGCAACACATTGAGCAAAACGGCTCGCAGGACAATGGAAGTCCCCATTAGATGTTGGAAGTCCCTCGTGTGGCCGGTATGGTCGAATCTTATTCGCCCATACCGTGAGAATCGCGCGAAACTGTTCGATCGTAAGAAAGTCGGAGTCTGGCAGCGCCTCGACATCTGCCTTGTTATCGACAGAACCCCCGCTATAAGTATCAGTGTACTGAAGGAACATGTTGATAACCGAGTTGGCGTTCTCCACATACGGTTTGTGGCTGCCGGTACGCGTGGCCGCGTACTCGATTTCCCCGCCCCATCGCGCTACACAGTCTGACATCTGGTAGTTCTCGATGTTGGAGCCGTGGTCATTTACGATGGTTCCGAATCCGTATGGTGCAACTCGAAACTGAACGGTCGACGGAACACCGAATGGAATGTCGATATCGTACTTGGGCTGTTCAGAGACCAGGGGGTGCAGTGCGGAGAACAATGCAAGGCGCCAGTCGGCGGCGACAGGCGGTTCGCGGGTCACTCGAACTGCTACGAGGCGTGTGACAACGCAGATCAATACGACCACCCATGGCCGGAATCGCTCGCGGGATTCTGGGCAGATGAGCCAGATGTCCGCCTGAGTAGCGTCAATCTCGATTCGCTCACCCGGCATCACCGGTGGTTGAGTGCGGTGCCCAGTGATTGCGCGTGACGCCTCGTTCTTTCGCTGCCGAGAAGCCTTGGTCAGTCCAAGTTCTTTGGAGGCGCGGGCCACGGCTCGCTCAAGTCGGTACGGAGGAATGAGGTCGGGGTCAAGTTGAGCGTCTCGGATGGCGGTAATCGCTCTGACGACACGTACTTCGAGCTTCCGCTTCGCGTGATGCGGTCCAGCCAACTCTGCGAGGCCGCGGTACACCGCATCGAGATACTCGGCGGGAATCCCCAGTCGTGGATCAGGCGCTTGGTCGGTAGCCTTGTAGGGCACCAATTCTCTGATGTTGCGCTCTGGCTCGTAGCATCTAAGCATTCTGTAGATTGACGCCCGAGAGTAGCCAGGAACTCCCTTCAGATCCGATATGAGCTGGCTTCTTCTTCGACTGGGATTGGTTACGTCCGGATGGTATCTATCTCCCGGGCCGGAACCGAAGCTGACCGCCGGGGCGCCGTCGAGTATCAGCCGCATGTACGTGGCGCGCTCTTCAGCTCGCGCTCGCTGCTCGGGCGTGCAGTCCGAGAGAACATCGCCAGGGACTACATCACGGACATGATCGGGTGAAAAGTATTCGTGGGCAGCATGCATGGCCACGCTGAGTGGAAGCTCAAGCAACTCACCCTCATCGCTGACCAAAATCGCTAGGGGTGTGCGCGATTTCGTCGCGATGTGGCGCACGGTCCATTCATTCGACTGGTATTCGAAACGAGTCCCCTTGCTCATTGAGCATGTTACTCGCGCCATGCCACCTCGCTGTCCAGATCGATGTCGGCTTCAAAATCGACGTCAAAGTGGCCTTGCGCGAGTGCCAGCAGCGATCGGAACAGCCCTTGCTTCTCCAACGAAGGATCGTCGCTTGCGGCAACGGAGACCCCGTACAACGTCGCGGGACGTCTTTCGGCGACTCGGCCCCACCAGTCGGTTTCGGTGACGGGAGGTTTCCAGCGGAGAAAGGCCATCAAGTTGAGATTGCGAACACGAATTGGCGATATATCCACTTCAAGTCGATAGTTGAGGTTGTCTCCTGCGAAGGTGTCTGGCATCAGCCCGCCGAGCAGAGCATGACTGTAGTCGGTGAGTAGTCGCTTGGGCCGAACGCTGACGATTTCCACGCTTCCGTCTATCGCAGCCGCAATATCGGGGATCTGACAGATCACCCCAGCGTCGCCGAATTTCCACACCACTACCATGGGTTGCGTCCGATATGCGGTGACTCCAGCGCGGCGATCCAGTTCGACGAGGTGGTGTCGTTCGAGTTTCGATTCCGCCAGCACGGCCGAGGTGAACCCTTCGACCCGTGTGCTGTGTAGGACCAGCTTTGACGGCGCGCCTTGATACGACCCAAGCCGGCGGACAGGTGCCATATCAGTGATCAACGAGGCGGCCAGCCCAGAGGGAGCTGTCTCGTGGATGGACCTGCCATCCCACCAGAAGACCTTCGCAGTGGCGATAGCTTCCTGCCGGAGGTCGTCGTCGTCCATGACCTTCAAGGCCAGGTCCTTGTCCATCGTGGTGCGCATCAACGCTGACAACTGGGTCGGGGACCGACGTGTGCCACGACGGGCAGTAATTGTTGCTCCGGGTATCTGCGCTGTCACTGGTCAGACCTAGTCCCCAGTGCAACGGCGGGAGCGCCCGGAATAGTGAATGGACATCGAGCAGCGTACGTCTTGAACATCGGGCACCTCGCTGGGGACATGCGACACTGTCTAGGAAGAGCCAACACACCCGCACACACCGACGCTGCCTCACCATGGGCTGGCCGACACCACCGCCGAAGGAGCCTTCGATGCCTTCCACACGGGCTATCAGGAGCGTATTCCAAGCGCCGTCAAAACTCTGTCATTTCGCCGTCATTGGCGCGTTATTGGCATGCACTTGCGGTGGTGTCATGCCGTGAGCAGATTCAGTTCCGTACTGACGGAAGAGCCACCGGCGCTCGCGGAGTGGATCGGCGAGGTGCTTGGCGTGGAACTCGCGGCACGTGCACTTGGGGTATCGGACGCCAGGACGGTCAAACAGTGGGGAGACGGCACTCGCGCGATCCGGCCCAATGCGCTGCTCAGGCTGCGCACGGTCGCACAGATTGTCGACGAGTTGTCGACCGAACTGACGCCTACCGGAATCCAAGCGTGGTTCACCGTCTTCCATCCTGACTTCGGCTTCAAGACGGTCATCCAGATCCTCGACGAAGGACCTCTGGAAGAAGTTGCACCCCCGATCCTCGAAGTCGTTTTTGCCCACGACCTCAAGGAACGAAGTGGGGGCAGTTCCCAGGCGTCGTAGGCCAACTTGGTAGGGCCTTGTCTCGGCGTTCAGTCAAACTGACGCGCGGGCTAATTCGTCGAGGGGGCCGGGAACCGTCAAGTGCCTGCCGCCCCGTGACCATCAGGCCGTCGATTGGCCGAAGGCCTGTGCTAGCGAGGCGCGCAGTCGGTCTCGGTTGCCAGGGCGGTCTATGCCTGGTGCAGCTGGTGATGGGGCGAAGATGACTTGTGCACCGGGAACGAGGTCGTCAAAGGAGTGCTTGATCCAGCCATCCCGGACTTTCGCTCCCAAGGCGAGGACGACGCGGGGGTTTGCCAAGAGCCCGATGAACGACCTGAAGTCCTCTCGACCCTTCACCAGTTCCTGATCATTCGGATCGAACTGCTCTATCGGGAATGGACAAATGTTCCACGCAACGCAGGTGACCGATCGAGACCCAGAGTCTGGAACAGCGCGAACAGAGTCGACGCGGGATCGTCGTCGTTGTCGAGGGATATCAGCCGGTCGGGCCCTTTGACTGGGTCCGCGTCCGCCTGCGGGGCCTTCAGGAGAATGATGATCTCGGCGTCGACGCCGCCGTAGGTCGGATCGAGGTACGGAAGCCGGCCCTCGCACCTCTCACGCTTGCTGATCCGCCACACCAGCCGGTTGAGCTCGACGACATTCGGTGCTGATTGCGCCTGGCGAACTCGGAGCTCGCGCAGGTTCTGGTCGTGAAGTGCTCGTGGACTCGCCGGAATCTCTGGGCTCACGCGAGGAAATCCTAGTGCGCTCACCGTCGGTTTCGGTCCGCCTCGGATTCCTGCAGAGCGATCGACGCACATCGTCGGTGGCAACGAATGTTCAGGTCCACGCCCGAGACTGCCCGAGTGCCCGTTCGACCAGGTATGGGTTGTGTACTGCGCGCTGCGTCGAGGGTCCCAGGCGGCACAGGCGGAGGGCCGAAGTGGCGGCCGCTCGGGTGATGCGCGTGTCGTCGAGGAGCCGTTCGAGTGCGTCGAGCGAGTCTGCATGGAGGGTGGCTGTTCCAGGCCCGAACTCGCTGTAGTCAGCGGGCGAGATCGCCACCTCGGGATGGTGCCGCAACAACCTGACCAATCCCAGACCGCTGACGAAGTCGGCCTCGATCTCGTTGACCTGAACGAAGCCGATGACTTGCTGTGACCAGTCCTCACGCAGAATCGTCAGCGACTCCGTCCGCGAGATCGACAGGCAAGCCAGTACCGAGTACTTCGCGCCTGGACGGCCGCGCTTCGCTGACGGTAGGCAACTGATCGACCAACTCCGGTACTCGGTCATGGCAGGGAACGGAACGCATCGCGACAGGTATGCGCTCACGACTCGCATAATCTGATCGGCCTCGGGGAGCTTCAGAAGCCGGTCGAACTTGTCCTTCGCGCCGCCAAAGTCAGCAGTCCGGAACGGCTGCAGAGACGTGGGGTCGCTCGCATTGACCTCGTCGGGATGTGCGAACCATTGCGCGATCTTCTCGTGAGCCGTCCCACCAGCAAACAAAGCGGTGAACTCCGGCGAAGGTTCGATCGGATTGGCCATCTCGCGGAAGTTGCGCGCGACGAGACTGACCTTCTGAGCATCGTGGATCAGCTTGCGCTCGACGTTGATCAACTGCTGCTTGCGGGCTTTGCTACGGGCTGGCAAAGCTGCCGCGGTCGGGTCGTAGCGCAGGTGGAACGATTCGATCTGACCGTCGTAGGTCTTGCTGTGCGTGGCAAATCGCTCCCGAAAGTTGACGGTCTCACCGATGTAGCAGCTGCCGTTGGTGAATTCGAGGACATAGTGTCCGACCGGATTGTGGTCGGCGATGAACTCGGACACCTCTGCACGCGTTGCGAATGGTCCGCGCATGTTGTGGGATTCGAGCCACCCCTTCAGGTGCTGCTTTCGCGCGCCTACATCGTCGTCGTTGTCGTCGATGGCGTGCGGGTCAGTGGGAAGACTCGTCTGCGGAGTAGCGCAACCAGCAGAGTGCCAATTCGGGGCGGCTGCGACGGCGTCGGGCATGAACTGTGTAGGAGCGATCGCCAGCGCGATCCCGAGTAGGTCATCGAAGTCGATCGGTGCCGGTGAGCCGTCAGGTCCTTTCACCCCGGATGAGGCCTCGTCGAGTGCGAACTGCTCCGCATCGCTGCGGAGGAGAACGATGTTCACCGGTGAGGCCGGGCTCAGGCCGCGGGCCTGCCAAGCAAGCTCTGTGCGAGTGGCGTCCCACGACATCGGCGGCAGGGCCTTGACGGTGACCCGGCCGGTCTCGGCGACGGCGTTGATTCGCCAGCCCAGGCTCAGAAGTGAATAGACGAGGTTGAGTGGCGTCGGTTCGGTGGGGTCGAAGTCATCGCCACGGATCGGGAGCTCAGGATCGGACAATGTCCAGTGGCCAAAGCCGTCACAGCTCGCGACGGGCGCTCCGCGGTCACTGAGGTGGAGATCCGCACCGGCGTCGGTAATCGTGATCCATGCACTGAGCGAATCGCCAGGCGTCAACGTTTCGATCAGCGCGGGCGTGGTGGGTCCGTCTGTGTAGAGGAATGCTTCTTCGGTGGGTTCCAGATAGTCGAGGAGGTCAGCGGGATCGATCTCATCAACTTCGGCGCGACCGTCGTCAGCGTTCATTGCGGTTCTTTCCTCCAGGATGGGGCGTCTGTCCGCCTCAGCGGAGCGCTGTCGGAGGTGAGTGTGGCACTGGAATCTGACACACGAGATCTGACGAGACTGCTGTTCCGACGCGCCTCGCCGGAATCCATCCGATTCGTCATACCGGTCATATACCGTCGGCGAACCCGATCAGCTACCCCTCACGGGTCACGCTAGATTGAATCGGACGTCAGGGTGCATTCACCAGAGGAGCGACAGTGCAGAACGAACGGTGGGTCGAGATCTCACCGTCGCAGTTCGAGCATGAGGCCAAGGGCCTCGCCTACATCAAGCAACTGCTGCCCGACAGCCCTCCCTTCCGGGCGTGGTCGAACTTCGAATTCCGTGACAACCGCGGCCGCTGGCACGAGGTCGATCTGCTGGTTCTTGCCGCCGACACGCTGTATCTGATCGAACTCAAGTACTACAAGGGTGTGCTGCGCGGCAACGACCACGTGTGGCAACGCGCCGGATACCGGTCCGAGGACTCGCCACTGCTGCTGGCGCGGCGCAAAGCCCAGTATTTCAAGTCGCTGCTCAAGGACCGGATCGAGGAGAGAACCGGGCAGCGTGGCGCCGGCAAGGTCATCCCGTACGTGCAGGAATTGGTGTTCCTTCATCACCCGGACCTGGTCTGCGAGATGCCCGCGAGCTCGACGATCAACATCTACGGCTTCGACGAGAACGAACGCACCAGCGGACTGACCGGCATCGGGCAGCGGTTGCTGCAGACCCCCCGGCATGAACCGGTCAGCGAAGAGAAGTCGCTGCTCATCCGGGATCTGATGGAGGCGATCGGGCTGGCGCCGCGCCGGCAACGCGAGGTCGGGTCGTGGGTGATCGACGAGGAGCCCCTCGGCGACGGTGAAGGCTGGCAGGACTGGCCGGCGTTCCATCACGTCGACACCGAACGCCACGCCCGCATCCGCTTCTACCTGCCCCGGCCCGGCGCCACCTCTGCCGACCAGCATGCCCAGGCCCGCGCCGTCGAACACGAGTACCGGCTGCTGGCCCGGCTGCGCCGCGACGGCCTCCAAGTGCCCGTCGACGTGGTGAAAGAACCCGAACTCGGCATCGGCCTGGTGTTCACCCAGTCGAAGGACGATGCACGCCTCGACCTGTGGCTCGCCGACAACCGCAGCCGACTCACCCTCGACAACCAACTCGAACTGATCGCCGAGATCGCCGAGATCATCCAGTACGCGCACCGCCACCGCGTGGTGCACCGCACGCTCAACCCGCGCGCCATCACCATCCGCACTCGCAGCAACAGCGTGCAACCGCAGGTCACCGATTGGGACACGGCCGGGGTGCTCCCGGCCAACGCCGAATCCGGGGTCACCCGACTCACCGCCGGCGCGCTGAGCCTGATGGCCGGCGCGTTGAGCGATCAGGCCCGGCTGTTCGCCGCCCCCGAGGACATGAAGTCCACCGACCCGGCGCGCCTCGACGTGTTCGGGGTGGGGGCCCTCGCGTTCTACCTGCTGACCGGGGGTCGCGCTCCGGCTACCGAACGCGGCGAACTGATGGATAGGCTGCGCCGCGACCACGGGCTCGACCTCGCCGCCGACATGCCGCAGGCACCGTCGGCGCTGCGCAACTGGGTGCTAACCGCCACCCACCCCGTTCCGGCCGAACGGTTCTCGACGATGGCCGATCTGCTCGACGGACTCGAACAGGTGCGTCGCGACCTCACCCAACCCGACGCCGGGTCCGACCCCCTCGAAGCCGGCCCGGGCGACGACCTCGGCGACGGACGATTCGAGTACAAGCGCCGACTCGGCGCCGGATCGACCGCCGTCGGCATCCTGGTGATCGACCGGCGCGCCGGCAACGCCGAACGCGTGCTCAAGGTCGCCCGCGACGACGAGGCCGCCGGCCGCCTGCACGACGAAGCCCACCTCCTCGGCAAACTCAACGACCCGCGGATCGTGCAACTGTCCTCGGAGGTCACCGTCGGTGGCCGCGACGCGCTGGTGGTGCAGTACGCCGGCCGGACCACGCTCGCCGAAGAACTCACCGCCAAGGCCGGACGACTCTCGATCGACCTGCTCGAACGGTGGGGCACCGACCTGCTGCAGGCACTGGTCGCCCTCGAACGTGCCGGGGTGATGCACCGCGATCTCAAACCGTCCAACCTGGGCGTGTTCGCCTCCAGCAACCGCGCCGACACCCACCTGATGTTGTTCGACTTCTCCATGGCCGGGGTCGACCCGCGCAACATCGAAGCGGGCACCCCGCCCTACCTGGACCCGTTCCTCGGCCTCGACGGCCGCCGCCAATACGACACCGCTGCCGAACGCTACGGCGCAGCCGTGGTCCTCTTCGAGATGGCCACCGGCCAGGCACCCCGCTACGGCACAGATCCCGAGGTGAACCCGGCCGCCACCGACGACGACGTGACCGTCACCCCGCACATGTTCGAACCGGCCGTGGCCGGCGCGCTCACCACCTTCTTCACCACCGCACTCTCCCGCAACGCGGCCACCCGCCCCGACACCGCCGAGGACATGCTGCGCACCTGGCGGCAGGTGTTCACAGAACTGGACTCGGCGACAACCGAACCCGACGCCGGTACCGACGTCACCACATCGACCACCCTGCAGGCCGCCGGCCTCACCGCCCGCGCCGTATCCGCCCTCGCGGCAGCACAGGTCACCACCGTCGGCGAACTCCTTGCGCTGGATTCGACCCGGCTCAACCGGCTGGTCGCCAAGGAGGCCAAACCGACCCGCCGCGAGATCCTTGACCGCTACCAGGCGTGGGTCAAGAAGCTCGACCCCAAGAAGAAGCGCCTCACCGCGACCAGCACGCAGGGACTCCTCGGGCTCGACGACGCCGTGACCCTGCTCCTCGACGCGGTCGGCACCCAACGCGCCAGCACCCGCCGCCACGCCGCGGAACTGCTGCTCGGCACTCGTCCCGGCCTCGATGCCTTCGCCAGCGGACACGAACTCGCCACGGCGCTGGACAAAACCCTGCCGCGCGGACACCAGCTCCTCAAGGAGTTGCAAGCGGATTGGGGCAGCAACGCCGACACCCGCACCCTGCTCGACGGTGTGCTCGACGTCGCCGACACCGTGCTCCGCGACTCCGGTGGCGTGGTGGCGATCTCCACCCTGACCGCCGAAATCCGGGGTCGGTTACCGCAGGCGGATTCCGGAGCCGCGGACGTCGCCGAACGGGCCCGCCGCGAACGTGCGGCCGCCGGACTGTTACGCATCGCCTACGACCGGCTGACCGAACACGAATCCGCTGAAGGCGACCGGCAACTGGTGCGGCGCCGCCACGGCGGTCGACTCACCCTGGTCGCCGACGACGAGAAACTGCTGGCCGCCGCCGAAGCGGCCGCCAAGCGCGCCGACGAACTTGTCACCGCCGCACACTCGACCGGCACCACCGACGGCGTGGTCGCCGCCGGCACCGCCGTCCGTGAACTCGGCCGCAGCTTCAGCCGCGCATATCGCAGCGCCACCGACCCGGACACGCCTGTCCCGGTACCGAGTGACGCACGGTTGGTACGGCTGGCCGCAGCGATCTCGCGGCACACCGCGGTGTCCGGGCGCGGCGAATTGCACTCGCGCACCATGGAACCGAGTGCCGCGCTGCGACTCGCACTCGGCGGACTCGCCCAGACCGAACAACTCACCGCGGCGGAGGTGCGGGCCCGGGTGGCGGCCCGCTTCCCCGACCTGGACCGCCTCCCGCAACGCCCCCACCTCGATCCGATCGTCGCACGCGCCGGACTGGGTCTCTCCTGGGACGAGACGCGCTCGCGCTACCGCTACGAGACGCAGGCGCCACCGAGCCAGACATCCCTGCACACCCGACCGGCCACCCACCAAGGCTCCACGCCCGAAGCTGCCGAGCCGCAGTGGACCGGCGGTGACGTCCGAGCACAGCGCGACATGCTGGCCACCTCCCTGCGGGAGAACGGATTCGTCGTCATCGGCGTCCCGATGCACCGGCCCGGTGAGCACGACGCGGTCGCGCACTCTCTCGCGGGCGACCACCACGGCGGACTCCTGGACGTGACCGGCGCGATCGTCGCGAAGATGCGCGAGTTCTCCTCGGCCAAGGGATTGCCGTGGGATCTCGTCCGCAGCGCCGACGCCGCAGAATCCGGCACCCGCGACGCCCGCGGCCTGCGAGCAGTACTCGATCAGGTGATGCCGCAATTCCGCACCGAGCTGGAACAGCAGGTGTTCTCCAACGACGTGCCACCCGGAAGCGGGCCGCTGATCCTGCGAGAGCTCTCGCCGCTGGCCCGCTACGGCTACCTCGACGTGCTGGCCCACCTGAGTGATCTCTCGGCGCCCCGCCGCCGCCCGGTGTGGGTGGTGGTCCCGCAATTGCGCGGACAGCGCGGGGCAATGGTCGACGGAAAACCCATCCAATTGGGTTCACCAGGTGGGCAATTCGTTGTGTGGTCACCGGCGGCCGACACGGCACAGAAGCACGACGATGACACGGAAACAAGTGAGGTGGTGTGACCGTGGCGTTTGTTGCGGCCGAGTTGGTGAAGGCCCTGCGGGCACAATTGGGCCGACTCGAAGATGACCTGCGGGCCCGGGTGGACGGCGACGACGTCGCAGCCCGCCAGGATGCGATTGCGGCGCTGTGGCGCGCCGAGCATGCCGAAGCGTTGTCCGCGCAACGCACCGCCGCATCGTGGCAGGCGTGGCGCGATGAGCGGGTCACCCAGTCGGCTGTGGCGTGGCTGCTGCTCACCGTGTTCGCCCGCTACTGCGAAGACAATGCGTTGGTGTCGAAGGCATGGATCGGTGGGCCCGACGCAGACTCCCGTCAAGAGGCGCTCGACGCGCGGCGCGCCTACTTCGCCGCCAATCCCGAACACACTGACCGGGACTGGCTGACCACGATCGCCGACCACTTCTCAACGCTGGACGCGACACGCGGACTTGTCGACTCCTACTCGCCGATGCACCAGGTGGCGCCCTCGGGCGACGCCGCACGCGAGCTCCTCGAGTTCTGGTGGGACAAAGACGAGGAAGGCGAGCCCCGCTGGAGCTTCACCGGCGTCGATACCCGATTCCTCGGAGACGTCTACCAAGATCTGTCCGATTTTGCGAAGCAGACGTATGCGCTCCTGCAGACCCCCGAGTTCGTAGAAGAGTTCATCCTCGACCAGACCCTCGAGCCCGCCCTCGACGAACGCCTCCTCGACGGGTTCACTGTCATCGACCCCACCTGCGGGTCCGGACACTTCCTGCTCGGTGCATTCCATCGGCTCCTCGACCGCTGGCAGCGCGAAGCCCCCGGTCTGGGCGAGCGTGTATTGGTGCAGCGGGCACTTGAGTCGGTGTACGGCGTCGACATCAACCCGTTTGCTGTCGCGATTGCAAGATTCCGACTCCTCGTCGAAGCACTCCATGCCAGCGGCGACAAGTCGATCGAGAAGCTGATCGACATTCAATTGAATCTCGCTGCGGGTGACTCTCTGTTGTGGGGTGCGCGGCAGCAGGCCTTGGACGACGACATGTGGGGCGCGAGCCAGGAACGGCTGGCGCTTTCGACCGAGAACGCAGAATCTTTGAAAGGCATTCTGCAGCGAGAACACGACGCCGTGGTGGGGAACCCGCCTTACATCACGGTCAAGGATTCCGCTCTGAATCAGACTTACCGGCAGCTTTATTCGACGTGTCACCGTCAGTACGCCCTAACCGTCCCGTTCATGGAGCTGTTTTACGACCTTGCCAAGAGCGGTCCGGACCAGCCCGGTTGGGTGGGTCAGATCACCTCGAACTCGTTCATGAAACGCGAGTTCGGGTCGAAGCTGATCGAGGAGTTCCTAGTGACACGCGATCTCAAGCGTGTCATCGATACGTCTGGCGCCTACATTCCGGGACACGGAACTCCCACTGTGATCATCGTGGGCCGCAATCGGTCTCCGGTAGGAGATACTGTTCGCGCGGTCCTCGGTGTGCGTGGTGAACCCGGCCGACCCGACGATCCAGCAGAGGGGCTTGTGTGGTCAGCGATCGTGGACCACGTCGACGAGCCGGGATTCGAGAGTGGTTGGATCAGCGTCGCCGATCTACCGCGTGCCAGCCTTGGTGCTCACCCGTGGAGCCTTTCCGGGGGCGGAGCGCCCGAGACGCTCAAAGCGATCGAGGAAGCAACTAACACATCGCTGCGACACCTTCAGAAGCGAATTGGCTTCTTCGGTGACAGCCACGCAGACGAAATCTTCTTTCTTCCGGACAGATATGCGCGGCGACTACCGGGATCCCCGGCGTTGCATTCGGCATCACGCGGGGACGAAGTGCGTGATTGGGACGCGGCATCATCGGAAGTAGCACTCCTCCCGTACTCAGGCGGCGGTTCGATCCTCAGCTTGCCCACGATGGGTGGTGCCGTGGATCGATACCTCTGGAGCTTCCGGACGACACTGGGCTCCCGATCAACATTCGGAGGTGGGACATACTTCACGAGTGGACGGGACTGGTACGGCTGGCATCAACTACCAAGAGATGAGCACACGTCAGAACTCTCAATCACTTTCGCCGAAGTCGCAACCCACAACCATTTCGTCCTGGACCGCGGCGGCAAGGTTTTCAACCGGACCGCGCCGGTTATCAAGTTGCCGGAGGGAGCGAGCGAGGACGACCACCTGCGGCTGCTCGGCGTGCTGAACAGTTCGGTGGGGTGCTTCTGGCTCAAGCAGAACTGCTTCAACAAAGGCAATGGAGGAATCGGAGGTGGAATTGGTGACGAGGATTGGGAGCCACGGTATCAGTTCAACGGCACCACGCTGAAGGACTTCCCGCTACCGCCGTCGTCTCCGTTGGCCCGCGCCCGCACGCTCGACACCCTGGCTCAGGAACTCGCGGCTCAGGCACCATCGGCGGTTTCCGGGCGCGACGTGCCTACCGCCGACGCTCTCGACACCGCCCGCGCGGAGGCAAACCGTTTGCGCGCGTTGCTGATCGCTCACCAGGAAGAACTCGACTGGGAGTGCTACCGCTTGTACGGGCTGATCGATGAGGGCCTGACCTACCCTGGCGATCTTCCCGGAATCGCGCTTGGTGAGCGGGCGTTCGAGATTGTGCTCGCGCGTGCGGTCGAGGACGGCGAACACACCGCATGGTTCGAGCGTCACCGTTCCACACCGGTCACGGAGATTCCGCATCATCTCTCGGCCGATTATCGCGAGCTGCTCCAACGCCGCCTGGACGTCATCGCATCGAATCCGGGAATCCGGTTGTTGGAGAAGCCGGAACACAAGCGGCGGTGGGTAAGTGATCCGTGGGACAAACGCGTCACCGAAACGCTGCGGGACTGGTTGCTCGACCGAACCGAGAACAGAGACCTGTGGTTCGAGGACGGTCATCCGACTCCGCGCAGTGTCGCGCAGTTGGCCGATCGCCTCGACCGCGACGAGGACTTTCGTCAGGTGCTGCGGCTGTGGGCGGGCAGCCCGGACGTGTCGACCGGTGCTGCGCTGGAGAAGCTCCTCGCCGACGAAGGGGTGCCATACCTGGCGGCATGGCGGTACAAGCCGAGCGGACTCACCAAACATGAAGCGTGGGAACACACCTGGGATCTGCAGCGCCGCGAGGATGCCGGCGAGAAGCTGGGCGCACCGATCCCGGTGCCACCCAAGTACAAGCCCGCCGACTTCCTCAAGACGTCATACTGGGCGCGGCGCGGCAAGCTCGACGTGCCCAAGGAACGGTTCATCTCCTATCCGGGTGCCGGCCGCGATTCGGACCCGACGATGCTGCTCGGCTGGGCCGGCTGGGATCACGCCGAACAAGCCCTTGCACTTGCCGGGGTGATCGACGAGCGCATCAGCGCCGACGGATGGGATCAGACCAGCCGCAACAAACTGGTGCCGATGCTCGGCGGTTTGGCCGAACTGTTGCCGTGGGTGCGGCAGTGGCACGGTGAGATCGACCCCGAATTCGGTGAATCGGTGGCCGACACCATCGACGAGGTCCTGCGTTCGCACAGCACCGAACTCGGCATCGCACCAGACGAACTCGCCGCATGGAGGCCACCGGCCGCCACCCGCGGACGTCGCACCCGAAAGACGAAGACGGAGGACACCACGGCATGAGCACCCTGCTGCGCGATGTCATCAACATTCCCGAACGCACCGGATCCGACGACTATGTGCTGCGGCTGACCGACAGCACCGACGACGACGCGCACATCCGGGCCGCCCTCGACCAGTACGTGCTCACCGAATCCCTGGAAACCAACTTCGCTGCTGCACTAGGCCTGGTGGCCGACGCGATCGACAACCAGACCTCGCGGGCCGCGTTCCTCACCGGCTCGTTCGGCTCCGGTAAATCGCACTTCATGGCCGTTCTTTACGCGCTGCTCGGCAACCACCCGGCCGCCCGCACAGCAAAGTACACCTCCCTCACCGGCCGCTACGACGAACAGCTCAACGGCAAGTCCGTGCTGCGACTCACCTATCACTTGCTCGGCGCAAAGAGTTTGGAGGAAGCAATCTTCCGCGGCTACCTGCGGCAGATCGCCCGCCTGCACCCTGATGCGCCACTGCCCGCCGTGCACGTCACCGACACCCTCATCGAGGATGCCGAGAAGCTGCGCGGCCAGATCGGCGACGACGCCTTCCTCGCCGGCCTCAGCAGCGGAGACACCGGCGGCGGCTACTCCGACGCGTGGGGTGCGGTGCTCGGTGGCGACACCTGGGACCTCGACACCTACCTGGCGGCGGTCGCCGCACCACCCGAGGACACCAAACGCACCACCCTGGTGTCGGCGCTGGTGCGCAGCTACTTCGGATCGTTCGTGGAGCAGGCCACCTACGTCGACCTCGACCGTGGACTCGTCGCCATCACCGAGCACGCCCAAAGTCTCGGCTACGACGCCGTCGTGCTGTTCCTCGACGAGCTGGTGCTGTGGCTGGCGTTCTCCGTCACCGACAGCGAGTTCTTCTCCCGCGAATCGCAGAAACTCACCAAGCTCGTCGAGTCGTCCGGTAGTCGCCGCCCGATCCCGTTGGTGTCGTTCGTGTCCCGGCAGATGGATCTGCGCAAGTGGTTCGCCGACGCCGGCGCCTCCGGGGCTGAACAGGACGCGCTGGACCGCGCGTTCCACTATCAGAAGGAACGCTTCTACGAGATCGAACTCGGCGACGACAACCTCGCCGAAGTCGCCCACGCACGTCTGCTGCGGCCCCGCGACGACGCCGCGGCCGCCGTGCTCGACGAAGCCTTCCGGTCAGTCAGCCGCAGCCCCGAAGTGTGGGACGTGCTGCGCGACACCATGAACGCCACCGACAGCCACACCGGCGCCTCCGAACACGAGTTCCGTCTCACCTACCCGTTCTCCCCGGCACTGGTCGCCACCCTGCGCCACCTGTCGTCGGTGATGCAACGCGAACGCACCGCCCTCAAGGTGATGCAGCGGATGCTGGTCGACCGCCGCGACACACTGACGACCGCCGACCTGATCCCCGTCGGCGACGCCTTCGACTACATCGTCGAAGGCAACACCCCCATCGACTCGCACGCCGGCACCATGTTCACCGCCGCCTCCGACCTCTACCGCACCAAGCTACTGCCGATCCTGCTGCGCGCACACGAGGTCACCGAAGAACAACTCGCTGACGATCCGGCGTCGGTGCCGGTCGGTTTCCGGGCACACGAACGGATCGCCAAGACACTGCTCTTGTCGGCGGTCGCGCCCAAAGTGCCTGCACTACAAGACATCACCGCGTCTCGTCTGGCGGCGCTCAATCATGGTTCGATTCGCTCCAAACTGCGCGGCGGCGAGGCCCGGGTGGTGCTCGGTGTGGTGCGTGGTTGGGCCAAGGACGTCCCCGAGATCACCGTGTCCGAGGGCACGAACCCGATCATCCGGGTGCAACTGTCCGACGTCGACTACCAGTCGGTGCTCGACCGTATCCGGGCCGAGGACAACGCGGGACGGCGTCGAGTGCTGATCCGCACCCTTGTCCACCGGGCGCTCGGTGTGAGCACCGCGCAGGACGACCTCGTCGGTGCTGCCACCCGCACCATCACTTGGCGGGGGTCGCGCCGCGAAGTCGATGTGGCGTTCGGCAATATCCGCGATCCCGGATCGGTGCCCGAGCAGAGCTTCGACAACCGGCCGGGCACCTGGAAACTCGTCGTCGACTACCCGTTTGACGAACAGAACTTCTCCGCCGCCGACGACATCGCCCGCATCGACCGTCTGCTGGCCGATAGCGACCGGCACTGCATCGCGTGGCTGCCGAAGTTCTTCTCCGCCAAGGCCCTTGACGATCTCGCGTTGCTGGTCAAGCTGGACTGGTTGTTCACCGGCAGCGGCGACCGATGGCAGGAGAACTCCGATCATCTCTCCGCGTCGGACCGTGCGCAGGCCCGCGGCATTCTGGAGAACCTGCACCGCGGCATCCTCACCTCGTTCGACCTGCTGCTGCGGCAGGCCTACGGCATCGAGGCGCAAGACCCCAAGATGTTTGTCGACGACCCCGGCCACACCGAGGTGCTGATCTCGCTGAGCAAGGACTTCAGCCCCAAACTGCCTGCCGCGCTGTCGCTCAGCGAAGCCTTCGACAAGGTGATTGACCAAGCATTCACCGCCGTCTACCCGGCACACCCGCAGTTCATCAACCCTGGCGACGAGGTCACCGCCCGCCAGTACGAGACCGTGCGCGACTATGTGGAGCGGGCAGCCACCGACAGCACCGGGCGGGTCCCCACCCTCCCGGGCACCGAACGTAAAACGGTGCAACGCATCGCCGAACCCTTGCGGGTCGGCAAGGCCACCGAAGATCACTACCTGTTCGGCGAGGACACCTTCGCGTTCTGGGCCGGCGAACTCGACCGGGCCGCCGCGGACGCCGACCGAGTGACCGTGGGACTGCTGCAACGCCGCATCGACACCGTCACCCCCGCCTGGGGTCTGCGGCCCGAAGCGCGGGATCTGATCGTGTCGGCGTGGGCGTTGCTGCGCAAACGGGCGTGGTTCGATGCCGGCGCCCCTGCCCGCTCGCTGAAGCTCGGTGCCCTGCGCGAAAGCATCGAGCTGCGTGCCGAGGAGCTGCCCGACGACGCCGATTGGGAGAAGGCGCGGCTGCACGCGAGTCAACTCTTCGGCTACACGATGCCGCGAACCTTCCTCACCGGCGCCAACGTGGCCGAGTTCGCCGACGCCGTCCGCACTCGAAGTGCCGAACACCGTACCGAACTGCAGAACGTCGCCGATCAGGTTGCCACCGCTCATCGCAGGTTGGGGTTGGAGGTGGCGGACTCCGACCGGATCGCCGCCGTCCGCGAACTCACCGCATTCCTCGACGACCTCGCCGGGAGCAGTGGCAACGTCGCACTGATCTCCATGTTGGCCCGGATGCAGCTGGTCGTCGCCGGCCAGACCGCGGGGCAGATGCGCGCCGACGCCGGTGCCGACGCCGTCGCGCTCCGCACCTTCCAGTGGCGGCTCCTCGACTCCGTCCTCGCTGGCCACGAATTGCCCGGTGAACGTGGCAGCACGGCCCGAGCGATCGTCCGCAGCCTCGAAGAGCTCATCGTCACCCCCGGCCGGTCGCTGCGCGACGAAGTCAGCCGGATCGAGAGCAAGGTCGTCGACTGGGTGGTGGAAGGCCAGCCGAACTCCGACGACGAAGACGAAGATAACGATGGTAATGAGGACTCGACCGACACTGACAAGCCGAGCAACACACACGACGTCGACGTCACGGGTGTCGCCGATGTCGACGAGTTGGCCGCCTCCTTGCGGGAGGCGTTGGCAACCAACGGCTCCCGGGTCCGGGTGAAGTGGTGGATCGAGTGAGCACACTCACCGCGACCCGGCCGATCATCGCCGCCCGACTGCAGCAGGCCGTCGACAAACGCTACCGCTGCGGCGTCCTCGGATTGCGGGCGTCGGCCACCTGGCGGGACGGGACGTTCACCCACGACGGCGTGCCGGTGACCGTGGTGGGCTGCCCGTCGACGCTCGCGGTGTGGGAGGCGATCGAGACCCGCGACGAACAGGGCTGGCTGGTGATCCTCACCCCGGTCGACGAAAAGGAGCTGGGCGACGGGGTTCTCGCGCATCTGATCGACAACCGGCTGCTCACCCCGGACCCGTGGGCGGCGCTGCGATCGATGTTCGCGGCCAACACCATCGAACCGGCCCTCTACCGGGTGCCCGACGACCGTGGCCTCGCACTCGGACTGCTTGCCGCTCTGCCGAACACGGCCGTGACACCCGCGCCGGGCGGCGTCCTCACCCGAGACCACGCCATGTCGGCACTGGCGCACGCGGCCCTGCGGGTCACCGACGACCCGCAGGTCGAGATCGACGCATCGGCCGTGCTCGAGTGGAGTCTGCGGCGTGACCTGTCCGACGATCTCGTGCACCTGCGTGCGGTCGGCGGGCCTGCGGTGATGGCGTCGGTTACTGCATGGCTGGCCGGCCGTGCCGGGCGCCTCGGTCCGGTCGTGGGCCGACTGCTCGCCGCCGACCGGATCGGCGACCTGGTGCCACTGGGACTGGTCGCCGGACTGATGGTCGGCGACGCACCCGGCCGTGAACTGGCCCGCGGCCTGTTCCTCGGCACCTACACCCTCGACGGCCTCACCGAACCCGATCTCGTCAACTGGTCCGACGACGCCGCCGGCCTCGTCATCGGACAACTCGACCCAGCAGCCAGGAACATCGTCCTCACTGCTGCTGCGGCACACGTCAACAACCGCGGCATCGGCGAACTGGCACGCACCTCCGAGCTCCTGCCGCACGGTCTGTCCGCACGCTTCGACACCCTGGCACAGACGATTACCGATGCGATCCCGGACGATCCGTCGACCGCACCGTCCCCCGCTGCGGCGGTCCGCGTCCAGGACGCATGGCAGGAGGTGACGCGCCATTTCCTGGCACCGGAGGATTCCTCGCTCGCCGGTGCCGAGGCCGCGGTGCGCCTGCTGCGCTGGCTCGTCGCCGACCACGACGCCACCGGCGGTCTCGACGCGCTGACCGCCGACCACGTCGGCAACGGCGCGTGGGTCGACGCCGCCCTCATCACCGCACGCCGCGGCGTCGACCACCGTGGCCTGGCCGAGGCCATCGCCCATGTCATCGACCGCGTCGTCGCGCGTCGTCGCGTGATCGACCGGCGGTTCGCGGCCGCGCTCGCCGACACCCCGCATCCCACCGGTCTGCTGGTGGAGAACTTGCTGCGCGACATCGTGTTTCCGCTCGCAGCCCATACCCCGACGTTGGTGGTGGTGGTGGATGCGTTGTCGGTGGCGGCCGCGATCGACGTGGTTGCCGCGGCCCGGGAGGCGGGCTGGAGTGAGGCGGCTGTGGGTGGGGCGGCGCAACGCACCGGTGCGCTGGCGGTGCTGCCTACGCTGACCGGCCGCAGCCGATGCTCCCTGCTGTGCGGGCAACTCCGCGAAGGCACGGACACCGCCGAGCGCTCCAGCTTCCTCGACGCCATCCGAGAGGCCGGGTTACAGGCGGCACCCGGTCGCCCTGATCCGATCTTCCACAAGAAAGCTCTCGACACGGTGCCCACCGGCGCCGACCTGGCCACCGAGGTCGCCGACGCCATCGCCGACCCGACCGGCCGACCGCTGGTCGCGGCGGTCCTCAACTACGTCGACGACACCCTGCACCACACCGACCCGGGCGGCACCGACTGGTCGCTGCGCACCATCACCCACCTACGCGCCCTGCTCCGGGACGCACAGCGCGCCGGGCGCGCGGTGATCATCACCTCCGACCACGGGCACATCATCGAACGACGCGACTCGGTGAAGCTGGCCCGCGCCAACCACTACGGGCAACGCGCCCACGGCCAACTCGACACCGTCAGCGACGGTGAGGTCCTGGTCCGCGGCCCGCGGGTCCTCACCAACGATCATGCGGTGGTGCTCGCCGTCGACGAAACCATCCGATACGGCCCTGTCAACGCCGGCTACCACGGCGGCGGCACGCCCGCGGAAGCGGTGGTCCCGGTGATCGGGCTCTACACCGGTGACGTGCCGGCCACCCTGCAACCCATCGGTGACGTCGAACCCGCCTGGTGGCACACGCCCATCACTGCCGATACGGACAAACCAGTTCGCACGACACAAACACAGACCACGGTCACGGCACCAACGCTGTTCGACGACGAGTCGGAGATTGAAACCCACCAAACAGCGCTCGCCTCAGAGATTCTCGCCACCGCAGTGTTCGCTTCCCAATGGAAGCTCGCCGGCCGGATCGTGGTCTCGGAGGCGCAGACCGGTGCGCTCATCGACGGACTGCTGGGCACATCGAACCGGGAACTCCCCCTTCCGCAAGCCGCCCGAATTCTCGGACTCGGCGAGAATCGCGTCACCGGCGCGCTGCTGCAAATCAAGCGGGTCCTCGACGTCGAAGGCTACGAAGTTCTCGCGCTCGACGGTCCGGTCGTGCGCCTCGACGAGCATCTGCTGCGCGAACAGTTCGGGGTCGGCTCGTGACCGCGGCGGTGTCGCCGCGGCGTCGACGCGAGATCCTCGACGCCCTACGGCGAGGGACGGTCCCGTCCAACGGCCTCGACCAGTTGGCAGTCGGCCTCGGCCGGTTCGAGTCCGAGATCGAGACCGAGCTGGGCGTTGTCGCGGGCGGCGGCGCCATGTTCAAGGCCGTCCGGGGCGACTACGGCTCGGGCAAGACGTTCTTCGCGCGCTGGCTCGGCGACCGTGCGATGAAGCGAGGCTTCGCGGTCGCCGAGGTTCAGATCAACGAAATCGATACGCCACTACACAAACTCGAAACCGTGTACCGGCGCAGCATCGAATCGCTACGGACCGCATCGATCCCACCATCGGCGCTGCGCCCCATCCTCGACGCCTGGCTGTTCACCATCGAAGACGACGCCGCCAACCAGGGTGTGGGCATCGACGAACTGCTGGAACGGCGTCTGGCAGCTGTCGCCACCAGCGCCCCGGTGTTTCCGATGGCCATCCGCGCCTACCGGCGAATGATTGCCGATGGCGACAACGACGGTGCCGATGGCCTCGTTGCCTGGCTCGGCGGCCAGCCGCACGTCGCAGCGGCGGTGAAGCGCCGCGCCGGGATCAAGGGCGACCTCGACCACTTTCTCGCCCTGGGGTTTCTGCGCGGGTTGCTCGCTGTCCTGTCGGATGCGGGAAATGCGGGTCTCGTCCTGGTGCTCGACGAGGTCGAGACGCTGCAACGGATTCGATCCGACGCCCGCGCCAAGGCGCTGAACGCGTTGCGGCAGTTGGTCGACGAGGTGCACGACGGGCACTTCCCCGGGCTGTACCTGCTCATCACCGGCACCCCCGCGTTCTTCGAAGGCAGGCAGGGTATCCAGTTGCTGCCGCCGCTCGCCGACCGGTTGCACACCGACTTCTCCCGCGATCCCCGCTTCGACAACCCCCGCGCCCCGCAGCTGCGGCTGACCGGGTTCGACGTCGACCGGCTGGTGGAACTCGGTGGGCGGGTACGTGAATTGTTCTGCAGCGGAATCGAATCGGCCGACCGCGTCCGCGCCACCGCCGACGACGAGTTCCTGCGACGCTTCGCCGAAGCCGTGGCTGGCGGCCTGGGCGGCAAGGTGGGTATTGCACCCCGGCTGTTCCTGCGGAAACTCGTCGACGTGCTCGACGTGATCGAGCTGCATCCGGACTTCGATCCGTACACCGACTACGACATCAAGATCGGCGACACCGAGCTCTCCGATGCCGAGCGGGAAGCACTGTCCGCCGACGACATCGACCTGGATCTCTGATGTCGCCCGACCCTTTCGATCTGCTGCACCCCGGGGTTCAATACCACCTGGCGAACACCCTGCGATGGAACGGGTTACGGCCCACGCAGGCTGCTGCTGTCGAACCGATCCTCGCCGGCGACGACGCTCTGGTCCTCGCCCCGACTGCGGGCGGCAAGACGGAGGCGGCGACGTTTCCGCTGCTGTCGGTGATGGCCGAACACGGTTGGCAGGGCGTCTCGGTGCTCTACGTGTGCCCGCTGCGCGCGTTGCTGAACAACCTACAACCCCGCCTGCATACCTACGCCCAGTGGATCGGTCGCGGTGCCGACGTGTGGCACGGCGACGTCGGACAGGCTGCGCGTCAGCGGATTCTGCGGGAACGCCCCGACATCCTGCTCACCACACCCGAGTCGCTAGAAGCAATGCTGGTGTCCACCAAGGTAGACCCCCGCGTGCTGTTCGACGGTCTCCGCACGGTGGTCGTCGACGAGGTCCACGCGTTCGCCGGCGACGACCGCGGCTGGCACCTGCTCGCTGTGCTGGAACGACTTTCCCGGATTGCTGGCCGCCCGCTGCAGCGTATCGGACTCTCCGCGACCGTCGGCAACCCTGACGAGCTGCTCGGCTGGTTGCAGGGCGGATTCACCGACCGGCCGCACGCAGTGGTGTCCCCGCCGACCGACGTGGTGGCGTCGGCACCGGAGATCACCGTCGACCATGTGGGTTCGCTGCAGAACGCGGCCACGGTGATCTCTTCGCTGCATCAGGGCGAGAAGCGGCTGGTGTTCGTCGACTCACGAAGGCGTGCCGAGGAACTCGGTGCCGCACTGCGAGATCGGGGCGTGAACACATTCCTGTCTCACTCGTCGCTGTCCGCGGCCGAACGGCGACGGTCCGAAGCGGCGTTCGCCGACGCCCGCGACACCGTCATCGTCGCCACCTCCACCCTCGAACTTGGTATCGACGTGGGTGACCTCGACCGGGTTATCCAGATTGGTTCGCCCCGCACCGTTGCGTCGTTCCTGCAACGGCTTGGCCGCACCGGGCGCCGGTCAGGCACCGTCCGCAACTGTCTGTTCCTCTGCATCGATCACGATCAGGAACTGCTCTCCCTGGGCATGCTGGCGTGCTGGGCGCGCGGTTGGGTGGAGCCGATCACGCCACCGCCGTCCCCGCGTCACATCGCGGCCCAGCAGATGATGGCGTTGTGTTTGCAAGAGCACCGCATTGGCCGATCCTCGTGGCGCGACTGGTGGGGAAGTCTCCCGGTGTTCGACAACTCCGCCGACGAGATCATGAACTTCCTTGTTGCCGAAGGCTACTTCGAACGCGATGGCGACTTCCTGCACATCGGACCCGAAGCCGAGCGCCGCTTCGGTCGCCGATACTTCTCCGACCTGACCGCAGTCTTCAGCGCCCCACCGGAGTTCACTGTCCTCGCCGGTCGCAACGAAGTCGGCACCATCGGCACGGACTTGCTGGTGCAGGAGGTTGCCGGGCCCCGAGTGCTGTTGTTGGCCGGGCGATCATGGACCGTGACCCACGTCGACTGGAAGCGCCACCGCTGTTTCGTCGAACCCGCCGACTCCGGTGGGCGAGCGAAATGGTCCGGGCTCGGCGGCACAGTGTCCTTCGACATCGCTCGTGGGATGCGCTCAGTGCTCCTCGGAACTGATCCCTCCGGAGTGACTCTCACCCGACGGGCGCAGGACGGGTTGGCCGAGCTGCGGGAGACCTTCCGCGGCGTGGTGCGTGAAGACCAGCTCGTTGCGGCTCTCCCCGACCAAGGAACCGGACGTTGGTGGACCTGGGCCGGCACTGCAGCGAACCGCACACTGCAGGCGTCGCTGCCACAACTCGTCGATCCTAGGCAGCGCGTCGACGAGCAATCGCTGCGGCTGCTGCCCGGAGTCAACCGAGACGACATCCGCCGCGAGCTCAGTGATGTCGAGTGGCGACAGCCCGATGTCGCTGCGAATGCGTTGTCGGGCCTGAAGTTCTCCGTGGCATTGCCGCCTGGGCTTGCCGCGCGAACGCTCGGTGAGCGACTGGGTGATCCTGGTAACGCTAGGCGCGTCGCGGCCGAAGGACTTGTAACGAGCAGACCGCAGGGCTGACGAGAAGGAGCGACAGTGAGCGTGCAAAGCGACGGACTCGAACAGCTCCAATCCGAAGTTCGACGACGAGGTGGGACCGCGGTGCCGCGGGCTGGCCGCGAGGCGTTGATAGATATCAATGCTCCCGATGGAAGTCGCTATCTGGTCAAGCTCAAGACCAAACAGAGCGGCGATTGGCAGGCACAGAAGACCGACGGCGCACCTCGCAGCGTACGGATCGACGCATGGGTCTTTGTCGACGTGCACCAGCCAATCGGTAACGCCCGGGTCGTCGACGCAAAATGGATGCGCGACGACATTCAAGGACAAGTCGACGACTGGCTTGCCGCAGATCCCAGCAGAAACGTGCGAACGCAGAACCACCACAAGATCGAAGAGTTCCGCGTCGCAGAGTGGTCGGGCCGGTGGGACCTGATCGGCCTGTCCGCTGCCGCAGCGTCAGAGGGCCGCGTCACCGAAGACAATCTGGGAGCATGGGTTTTCAAGTGCAACCCAAAGGTCTGGAAGCTCGACGACTTCATCGCCGACGGTAACGACTGGATCGAGAACTGGAGTGTCGTCGAGAACTATCGTTCGGCGATGATCGGTGACGGCCAGCGCGCAATCCTCTGGGTGAGCGGGCCGGAGACGGGAAATACACCGCGCGGCATCTGGGGTCTCGGGTGGACCGTCGGACCCCGGTACCCGGTTGTCGACACCAGCGGCGACTACTGGGCGAACCTAGAGCGCCAGGCTGCGGTTGACTGGTTTGTACCGACTGACATCGTGGTGCTTGATGAGCCCATTCTGGCGGCAGATGTTCGTGCGCACCATCCTGACCTGCAGCATTTGGAGGTCTTTCGGTCACCGCAGCAAGCGAATCCATCCTGGATATCGAAACGTGAACTTGCGCTCCTCGAGGGTCTCCTGCCCGAGTGGCCTGACCGAGACGCGCAAGCAGGAGGAACGATCACGATCGGATCTGCCGGCGCAGGGTATGGCAATCCCGTGACAAACAAGATTGTCGAGGAGGAAGCCATTGCGATGGTCACCGCGCATTACGAAGCCTTGGGCTACAACGTCGAAGATGTGGGAAGCCAGAAGCTCGGGTGGGATCTGACGTGCTCCAGTAGGATCAACGGTCTTGCCCGCGTGGAGGTCAAAGGCGTTGCCGGCCAGGATCCTTTGTTCCTGCTGACGCGCAACGAACTCAGATCTGCTCGCGAGGACAAGTATTGGGAGTTGGCGATTGTGACCTCGGCTCTCACCGACCCCACGCTCGCGATCTACACGGCTGAAAACGTCATCGAACAGTCCGAAGGCTATGTCTACCAAGTCGATCTCGGCGACACGAAGCCGAAGGGTTCAGGGTGAACAGTCGAATACCAAGTGAAAGCTGAGGGCGCCAGCGATGTCGGATCCCAACCACTTGCTCGGACGCGTTCTGCGTAGCGAAGTTGATGCTTCCTCGTTGCTCGGATACCTCATTTCGCTCGATTCGGCCCCGATCCCGACGTTGCTCAACCTCGATCGCGAGATCAGTGATGTTCGTGTCGAGGTTCCGTACACGCGAAGCAGTCGGATGGACGTGGTTCTGTACGACAGCGACGGACCAGTCGCAGTTCTGGAGATCAAGGTCGCGGCGGACGAGCATGGTGACCAACTCGAGCGATATCAACAGTTCGCTCAATCGCGCGACGCCCGCTGCTACGTGGTCGACCTCGAAGGAGGTGACTCTCCTCCGAGGGAACGTTGGGAACATATCGATCTGGCCGATGCGTTCGCCTGTTTCGCCAGTTCGTCCAATGCAACTGCGCGCGAGTTCGGCTCGGCAATCGCTGCGGTATTGCAGCAATGGCAGCACCAGATGGTCGGTGCATTCGCGCGAATGGACTCGGCAGTTGTCCCAATCGTGCTGCGACAGGTCCGAAAGAGGCTGCAGGACGAAGGATACGAGACCTACGCGGGAACCACTGCTGCCGGCCAACCCATGCTGACGGCGTTTCAACCCCATCCCAGCGGGCAAGATCGGGCGTTCCTGTGTGTCGATCTCCGTTGTCAGGACAAGAGTGTCCCCACTACAGAGTGGTTGTTTCGCATCGGAGTTCAAGTGGATCGCGGAGAGCATCTGGCAGACGATCGCAAAGTCGCACATGACCTCGCGACTCGGTTAGCACCGGCGCTCACGTTGGCTGACCTCCGCGCAAGTCTCACACGTGCCGTAGGAACCGAAGTTGCGGCGGCCGTTGAGGGGACGAACCCTCTGAAGTCACCGAAAAGAGAGGCAGACTCGGTTCAGAAGTGGCTCGAAGCGGTCAACGCAGCAGGTGACGGCTCGGGCCCGCGCCACCACCCCATCTTCCACCATGACTGGGGACGTCGGCTTGCCGCACAATTCACACTCGACCCCCGTCAAGCCACGCCTGATTCGCTCGTGGAGCTGGTGAAGGCGACTTTGGGCTATCTCAACAATGCTGCCGAGCCCGGCTGCACGGCGTATGGACCTGACGCCGAGGTACGCAATGTTCAACATTAAGAGGTTGCTCGCTGCAGTCCCCACGAACTACTTTGAACTCGAATCGATAGAAGCCCAGATTTGGCGGTTCAGTCCTGAGCAGGTCAACACCTACCTTGGATGGCGATTCGTCCGTGACTACGGCGACCAGAACGTCCGGTATCCGAACGACCCGATAGAGCAGTTGCGTCTCATTGCTGCCACAGTCAAGCGAGAGTGCGCCAGGATCTATGCGTTGCGTGACGATCTTGGGTGGCGTGGTCCGCTCTCGAATCCTGAGGTGGCTCTTGCAAAGCTTGTCGCCCAAATTGATTCGTCTGATTCTCGGGATATCGATAGGGCGAACGACCTGCTCGACTCGCTAGTCGTCATCGCCATGACTAGTGACGACACGTGGGTCGACCGTGCCATCGACGTCGTCGAATCGGCTGCTGACAGCGTATCCCGAATGTCAGACAGAAACTCAGGTTCGACCCTCACATCCAACGCTCGCGAAGCTTATCGTTACGTCGCACGCGAACTCGGCAAGTTCGAGGACCGGCGATGGCTGGCTATAGTCGATGCGGATCAAATTTTGCGAGGAGAGTTTGACGAGCTTGCCAAGCTGGCAGCACAACTCGGTCCACCCAAATCGCCGGAGGAGTATCTGGATCGGCAAGTTCTCCCGCCGGGTACGCGGCCGGCGTTTCAAGAAATCAGGACTGACGACACACAGCAGGTCCGCCGCTCTCGACCGGCGGCCTATGACGAGGACAGATTGGGGGTTCTCGAACTGGTTCAGGCGAGGATGAACAAGAACGCAGGCTTGCAGTTTCGGCTTGTCCGTCCCGACCCGTCATTGAAGCCGCGTGACAATCTCAGCGGAGCGCTCGCGGACTATCATGTCCTCGTTGTCACGTCGGGCATCCTCGAGCACGCGGTGGCCGTCAGTCCGATGGCGGGTCAGGATGCGATCTACATAGTTCGAGCAGACGTGTCGAAAGAGCCGTGGCAGGACGTTCTGACAGGCACGAAGCAACGGGCGCGTGCGCTAAAAGCAAAGTCGCTTCGGGTCACAGGAGAACAAGCATGGAAGCATGAGCAAGCGGCAGAGAAGGTGGTCGCCTACCTGACGTGCGATGCCTACAGTTTTCGGACGTCATCGCCGGTGTACTACGGAGGACGCTGGTCCGTAGGAATCTACTGACGGAGCGGCTATCGGAAGGAAATCGGCAACTATCAACCGACAGCCGATCGTGCCAAATCACGGGCGCGCGGAGAGCGTCGATAGCTGATGCACCGGAGGTATAGGTAAGCGCAAGGTTGAAAGGATCGATCCAGAAGGCGGAAACTGACAAACTCTGAAGAGATGCTCAGCACCATTACTTCGTCTGTGGCACTTGCAGATTCCGGCACCCCGCATGCGGATGCTCTCGTTGATCTCGGACAAGGTTGGGTCGCCGAGGAAGCACTGGTCATTGCGATCTACGCCGCTCTCGTCTCAGGAAGCTTCGAACAAGGTGTGGTGATCGCCGTCAACCATGACGGCGACTCCGACTCGACGGGTGCAATTGCCGGCAACATCCTTGGTGCGCATTCTGGTGTTGACACCATTCCGGAGGAATGGCTCGCGTCTCTGGAGCTGCGCGAGGTGGTTAGTCAAGTCGCGATTGATCTTCTGGGTTACACGCATTGGGACCTCGATGGTCGAGATGGTGGAATGCTCTGGGGCAAGTACCCAGGTTTCTGAAGACGCCCAAACAATGGCTCGGCGGCCACATCCAGGTGATCGCCGAGTGGTTACCGAGTTCGCTTGAGGTTCCCCCCGGATAGTGGAGGGTGGTTACGCGGCCATCAGGTCCGCGGTCAGTGACATCTCGTAGTTGATCGGGCTGAGCATTCCGATCGTCGAGTGCCGCCTCGTAGTGTTGTAGTAGTTCATCCAGTTGTCAACTGCGGCAACCAACTCCGATCTGTGAACGTAGCTGTGGCGATAGTAGTGTTCGTGTTTGAACGTCGACCACAGCGATTCTGCGCCGGCATTGTCCCAGCACACCCCGGTCCGCCCCATGGAACGCCGTAGACCGTGCGGTTCACAAGCCTTCGCCATCGCATGAGCGGTGTACTGAGATCCTCTGTCCGAGTGCATAATTACGCCATCGACCCGGCCGCGGCGTGTCCGCACTGCCATCTCGACCGAATCGGTCACCAACTCTGTGCGCATGTGATCGGCGATCGCCCAGCCCAGCACACGTTTGGAATGCTCGTCCTTGATTGCGCACAGGTACATGTCACCTTCGCCGCAGGTCAGGTAGGTAATGTCCGATGTCCAGACGGAATCAATCCGGCCCTGATCGAAGTTCCGGTTGACCAAATCAGGCGGGAACGTCGCGAACGGATCGACCACCGTGGTCGGCGGTGAGAACGTGCGCGGACTGATCCCGGCGATGCCCCGTTCGGCCATGATCTTGGCGACGGTCTTCTCGGTCACCAACTGGCCTTCGGCGCGCAGCTCGGCAGTGATTCGGGGCGAGCCGTACACCCCGCGCGACTCTTTGTGGATCGATGCGATCTGCACACCGAGCTCTTCGCGGCGTTGCTTATTTGGGCTCAAATCTGTTGCTACCGTTGACTTGAGGTGTTTGTAATATCCCGATACTGACACGCCCAGCAGGGTGGCCATGCGGCTGATTGCTGTGGTGGCGCACTCCGCGGCCATCAACGCGTATTTCTCTACCGTTGATGGTTCGCCGCGAAGTACGCCGACGCTTTTTTCAAAAATGCGATGTCTTTCTCCTGCTCGGCGACCTGGCGGCGCAGCCGGGTCAGCTCATCGCGCTCAGCGGCCGTCAAAGGCTCCTGGCCGCTCTGACCCGCGGCATCGAGGCGCCGGCGTTCATCGGCCACCCAGCGGCCGAGCAGGCCTTCGTTGAGGCCCAGATCGCGTGCGACCTCGGCGATGGATCGACCTGAATCGATCACTCGATGCGCTGCATCGACCTTGTACTCGGTCGTGAACGACCGACGCTTCCGCGACATGTGAACATCCTCCCAGCGGAACCGGTGATCCCGCTATCTCGGTGTCCACTACCCTGGGTGAACCTCAGCTCATCTCGGATGGGGTTGAGGATCAACAGCTTTCCTGCTTGATGCAACATTGTAGTGACGTCTCGCTGTGGACCGGTCCGGTTGGTTGAGAGTGCTGTCCTGACCTGAGTGCTGATAGGGCGCGAAGTTACGATAGGTAGCATGAGAGGTCGTCAGCGTCATTGACGGACTGTAGAGTTTGCAGTGTGACTCTCGATGAGCTGACTGCGGCGCGGACGGCGCCGCGCTACCGCATGCCCGAGGTCTCGCGTGGTCAATAGGATCAAAGGCTTCTACGAGTACGACGATGGCCTGACTCCTGGCAACAGAAAGGGGGGCGGGCTTCATCACAACCTCTTCGACAGGGACGGCAACCTCAAAGGGAATGCCAGATTTATCCCGCATGAAGAGCAGGTCGACAAGACAGCCCCCGAAGTGATCCACGAGACGGTCTACGTGCACGAGACGATCTACGTGCACGCCCAGGAGTATGAGCAACGGCAAGCGCGTGAGCGGGAAGAGACTGCCAAGCTGATTGCCGACGTCATACGGCTGTTGGTCGCAGAGGCAACACCCCACGCCCAGCGGTTGTGGCACGAGAAGGCTCGACCCGTCATCGAGGCGCGACGCGCAAAGGCGGCTGAACGCAAGTCTCGCAAAGCAGAAAAAGCGGGCAACGCACGTACGGCGGCGGCCGAGCCGCCCGACGTAATTGAAGCAACGGTCGTGGACATCGGCCGGGAGTTGGTTGTGACCGAAGCGGTGTACCGCAGAGACATGAGCAGCGTGGAAGCGCAAGCGCGCTACCTGGCTGCGCTCGCGGCACGGGCATTCAGTGATGAGCAGATGCAGCTCGTTTCCAGTGCGAATATCGTTTATGGGGACGGCCTCGCTGATCTGCAGCGCACGCTCGCGAAGCTTCCGTCACAACAGGTCAAAGGCATCATCGAGGCCGCGGCGGCGACCCCGCCTGCGCTGAACGGCGGCCTGTTGGCCGAGCTGGCGGAGCATCTGGCGCTGGATCAAGTTGAGCCCCAGGCCATTCCCGAAGCGAAGCGAAGGGGTCCGCGATGGAGCCGTCACTGACCGCGGCGGCTTGGTTCCAGTTGTCGGTGCTGGTGTCGAGCTAGCGGTTCGTCACGGCGTAAAACAGTCCGGTCGTGTCGTCGAGAGCTCCTCGTCGGTATCGGCGAACATCACCGCGGGCTCAGCAGGCGTGTTCTCCTATCCACGTCGCAAAGACACACCCACGAGTGCCGCGGCACTGGCGCTGGGAGGTCATGGTGACGGCGGAGTCAATGCGGCTATTCCGTTGCGAGTTAAGCGGAACCTAAGTTGCGGAGTCTCAACACCCGTCGCCAAGGCTGTCTCAACGTCAGCGTTTCCGCAGGGGCACAGTCTCAACATTCGCCGATAGCGGCAGTCGGTGCTGCCGCTATCACTACTTAGGCGAATATGCGGGCCAACGAGACTAGTTCAACACATGGATGGCCTCCGGCTATGTATCCAGGTCTTTGAGTAGTTCTGACCTGCCGCCGGGTGCACTACCAAGCGTCTCGTACCTGCTCACGAGGTCGAGTTGCCAGGGCTGAGCGGTTGCGACAACTAACTCGTCCCAAGACTGTGCACTTGGTATTTGCGATGCGCGGTACGCGTCATTAACAACAGTTGCCGCTAGTGTTCCCGTCCGGAGAAGGGCTGGGATGTTTGCATGCCTGATGTGCGAGGGGTGCGCAGCGCGGAGATAGTCACCCGCCATGCTGTGGGCCGCGATCTGGGCTGCCACCTTGCCGAGCGATATTGCAGATATCAGACTGTGCGCAGCGAGTAGCAGCTCGGTACGTCGGCGCTTCTGCGGCCAGTCGAGCTCTGGTGAACCTGTCTGCGTGAGAGCCTCGGCGTGGACGTAGGTACGGATGATCACCTCAGTTGCGATGACAGTCATTGTTGGCGTAGCGATTCCGCTTCGCACGTTCCAACCTGTCCCTTGACCGAGTCCACTGTAGGCGTGAAGGGCGAAGTCCCGCACCAATTGGTTGTCACTCTCGTACAGCAACGACATTCCAGGGATCGGCAGGCTCATCGGAGTAACGACATCTGCCAACAAATGCTGCCCAAGCCGCAGCGCAGCCTCGGTGAGCGACAGATTGGGTAGGAACACCCCACCTTGGAAAACCGGGATGGCTTGCCCGTTCTGCCAACGGATTCCGCGGCACTCGCCGTTCATGACCTGCCTGATGGCTTCGATCGGTCGCGCAACATCGTGACCCGCTGACTTGACCCGGTGCGCACGTCCACCGAACCCGGGCCCCATGTAGTCGATGGGCAGTCGCTTCCCCGCTGATTCCCAACGCTGTACGGCGGCGGACTCGGTGAGCGTCTTCAGGTGATCACGCACCGCGCTGTCGATCGTCGAGTCGAACCAGGAACAGAGCAACCCGACAAGTCCTGCGGCACCGACGGCGAGGTAGTCCGACGATCTCCAAGAGAGGCGATGCTTGGTTTGCCAAAGCTCCCATGCCTCGCGCTGCGCTTCAGTCAAAGCTCCGTCGAGGTCGACCTCTTGCCAGGACCGTCGCAGCCTGAGGTCTTTGTTGAAAGACGTGAGCTCGTCGTAGGTCTGGTGGTGCGGGCTCGTCTCCAGACTCGCCGTAGGCCCGGTGGCAGGTCCCCGATAACCGGTCCAGGCAGTTCTAGAGCCAGTATCTTCTTGCAGTCGGTCAGTCGATCTCGCAGCCCACGGGGTGATGCTGGTGGGTGCATCCGGCAGCGTACTCGGCCGGGGTTCGATAGCCCAGTGCCGAATGCCGGTGTCGGTGGTTGTGGTCGGCCTTGAAGTCGCCGATGACCACACGGGCCTCCAACAGGGTGGGCCAGCAGTTGCGGTTCAAACACTCGTC
>NZ_DLSO01000124.1:0-16340 GCF_002500165.1 Gordonia sp. UBA7860
ATCGACGCCAACGGCATCGTGCACGTCACCGCGAAGGACAAGGGCACCGGCAAGGAGAACTCCATCCGCATCCAGGAGGGCTCGGGCCTGAGCAAGGACGAGATCGACCGGATGGTCAAGGACGCCGAGGCCCACGCAGAAGAGGACCGCAAGCGTCGTGAGGAGGCCGAGACCCGCAACCAGGCCGAGTCGCTGGTCAACCACACCGAGAAGTTCCTCAAGGACAACGAGGACAAGGTTCCCGGCGAGGTCAAAGACAAGGTCAACGCTGCGATCTCCGAGGCCAACGAGGCCCTGAAGGGCACCGACATCTCGGCGATCAAGAGCGCGATCGAGAAGCTGTCCACGGAGTCCCAGGAGATGGGCCAGGCGATCTACGCGGCATCGGCCGCTGAGTCGCAGAACGGCGCATCCGCCGAGGGTGCCACCGCAGACGCCGACAGCGACGTCGTCGACGCAGAGGTTGTTGACGAGCCGAACTCCGGGGACACCAAGTGACCTCACCGGAGCCCGAGCTCGACACGACTGCGACAGACGCCGCGGGAGTGGACGTGGAGTCGACGGTCGAAGGGACCGTCGACCCCGCGTCGGGTTCGGAAGAGGCGACCGGCGCGAACTCGGCCGAGGTGGCCGAACTGACAGCCGCCCTGCAGCGCGAACGCGCACAGTTCGCCAACTACAAACGGCGAACCGAAGAAGAGAAGCAGGGACGCGTTGCCTACGGCAAGCAGATCCTGATCGACAAGCTGTTGCCCGTTCTCGACGACCTCGACCGTGCCCGCGAGCACGGCGACCTCGAGAGCGGACCGCTCAAGGGTGTGGCCGACAAACTCATCGCCACACTCGACGCTGAAGGATTGACGAAGTTCGGTGCACCGGGCGACCCGTTCGACCCGGAACTGCACGAGGCCGTCCAAAACGACGGCAGCGGAACAGAACCCGTCATCGGCGCGGTTTACCGCGGCGGTTATCGGCTCGGCGACAAGGTGATCCGCACGGCGATGGTGACCGTGACCGATCCCGCCCCGGCTGGTCAGTCGCAACCGCAAGACACGCAGAGTGGTGCACAATAATCACCTGCGCATATTCCGATGGTGCGTCGCGCGAGAACTCGACGCGACGCACCATCGGTGCACTCAAGGCTTTTTCACAACTCAAGACCAGACAACTTCACACAACTACGAAGGAGGTGACGTCTGGTGGCTCCACAACGAGAATGGCTCGAACACGACTTCTACAAGGACCTGGGCGTTGCTTCTGACGCTTCAGCTGAAGAGATCAAGAAGGCTTACCGCAAGCTCGCTCGCGAGCTGCATCCCGATGCCAATCCGGGAGACAAGGAAGCCGAAGAACGCTTCAAGCGGGTGTCTGAAGCCCACAGCGTGCTCTCCGACGCCGACAAGCGTAAGGAGTACGACGAGACCCGTGCCATGTTCGCTGGCGGTCAATTCCGCGGCGGCGGAAACGGTTTCCCGGGAGGGTTCCCCGGAGGCGGCGGGACCCGCTATTCGACGAGCAACGGCGCTGATTTCAACATCGGCGACCTCGGCGACCTGTTCGGCGGCGGAGGTGAATCGAGCGGCGGATTCGGTGACCTGTTCGGCGATCTGTTCAACCGCGGAGGTTCATCGCGCTCGTCGACGGCGACGCGGCCGCGTCGCGGCAACGATCTCGAGACCGAGACCACGCTGTCGTTCAAAGACGCCGCGGTCGGTACGACCGTACCGCTTCGCATAACAAGTCCCGCTCCCTGTACGACGTGCCACGGAAGTGGCGCCAAGCCGGGGACGAGCCCGCGAGTCTGCCCGACCTGCAACGGGTCCGGGCTGGTGAGCCGCAATCAGGGCGCGTTCGGTTTCAGTGAGCCGTGCCAGGACTGCCAGGGAACGGGATCGCGCATCGACGATCCGTGTACCGACTGCGACGGCTCCGGCGTGAAGGTCAGGGCTCGCACGATCAACGTGCGTATCCCCGCCGGCGTCGAAGACGGACAACGAATTCGGTTGGCAGGCCAGGGTGAAGCAGGTCGACGCGGCGCTCCGTCGGGCGACCTCTATGTGGTCGTCCACGTGACCGCCGACAAGATCTTCACCCGCAGCGGCAACGACCTCAAGGTTCAACTTCCGGTCAGTTTCTCTGAATTAGTGCTTGGGGCAACGGTTTCCGTGCCGACGCTCGAGGGGTCGGTGGGAGTCAAGATTCCGCCGAACACCACAGACGGACGCACTCTGCGTGTCCGGGGACGTGGTGTACCGAAGCGTTCGGGCGGAGCGGGCGACCTCTTGGTCACCGTGAAGGTCGAGGTGCCGGGCTCACTCGACGACGCCGCGACCGAGGCGCTCAAGAAGTACGCAGAGGCCGAGAAGGCGAGCGGATTCGACCCCCGTGCAGGATGGGGGCGATGAGTCATGGCGAGTCGAGACTTCGAGGATTCGAGCGCGACATTCATGATCTCGGTCGCCGCCGAACTGGCAGGGATGCACGCGCAGACATTGCGCACGTATGACCGGCTCGGACTCGTCACGCCGCAACGCACGACCGGAGGCGGACGCCGCTACTCGACGCGCGACGTCGAACTCCTGAGGGAGATCCAACGTCTCTCGCAGGAGGAAGGCGTCAACCTCGCGGGTATCAAGCGCATCATCGACCTGACCAATCAGGTCGACGCTCTGCAGCAGAGAGTGGGCGAACTGCAGAGTCAGGTCGAGCAGTCCGCTCGCCGAGGCGGCGAGCTGGTGCCGGTTCCGCGCACGAGCGCTCTGGTCGTGTGGCAACCGCGACGCGCCAAGCGTAAAGACTGATCACACGCTCTTTCCACCCATGCTCCCCGACGGCCGGTTGGCCGCCGGGGAGCACGCGTTAGGCTGACTTCTCATAGCAACGTGGGGAGTGAACGGTGACACAGCCGACTGGAACGCAGACGACTGGAACACAGGCATCAGGCGCAGAGCCAACAGCGCCGGTGTCCCTTGGCGTGTCCGTCGTCGGCGACGAGATCGCGTCAGTCGTCATACGCTCGAACGGCGGTAGGGACGAGATCGCGGCCAGCAATCTCGTTGATCTGCCCGATTACCTCCCCGAATCGGCCGCCGCAGCCATCACGGAATTGGTCGAGTCGGTTCCGTTCGAGGTCGATCACCTCATCGTCTCCTGCTCGCGTCCGAGCACCCGCAACTACCTCGCGCAGGCGTTCACGCCAGGATCGTCGACGCCGCCCTGGTACCGGATCACCAGCGTCGATGACATCACGAGTGCCATGCTGGCCGTCGTGCGCTCGTCGCCCGGCGGCGCAGGCGTGACGGCGGTGGTGAACCTTGCACGCACAGGCGGGCCCGCTGACGGTGTGTGCGTGGCGCTCGTCGACAACACCACCGGCCAGTTGCTCGACACCCGCGACAACTCGACGGTCGAGGGGATTCCGGTCACCGATGCACGGGGTGCCGATGACGTCGCTCGACTGATCCTCGACGCCGACGGCGGCTCCCGGTTGAGTTCCGTCGTCTGCACCGGGTCGGGCGCAGAATTGCCCGGCGTCGCGCCCGCGCTCGAGTACGCGGTCGGGCGTCCGGTGTCGATCGCCGAGATGCCTGCTCTCGCGCTCGCCGCGGGCGCTGCCGCCACCCCGCCGAAGACGACGGTGTTGCGCGCAGGCGACTCGGAGCCCGCCGCATTTGCCGCCGCCACGCCCACGCGCGCTCCTCGCGACGCGACGGGGCTGCGTTGGTGGGCGCTGGGAGCGGTGATCGGGGTCGCCGTGCTACTCGGCGCCATCGGACTGACCGCACTGCACGCCAGCGGCGACGACACCAGCGCCAGACCCGACACCACGCCGACCACGGTGACCGTGACCGACACCCCTGAGCAGGCAACCGTCACGCGCGAGGGCGAGGCGGTCACCGAAACGCAGACCGAGACCAGGAGCGAGGTCCGCACCACGACGGTCCGACCGCCGACCGTCACCAGGACGGTTGAAGCCCCGGCGGCTACTCAGACAGAGACCACGGTCATCCAGACCACCACGGTCGTCGTCACTGAGCCCGGGCAGTCCGAAGGCAGCGGCGAGCAGGGCCAGGGAACAGGCGAGAACTGAGGTCGCGTGGGGGCGTAGTCCGTCAGTAGACGGGATCCGACTGGATTCTGCTCGCCCGCACGCCCGCGATGATGAGTCGACGACGCGTTGCCGTCACCATCTGCGGAGAACCGACGACGAGCGCCTGATGATCGCTCCAGTCGCCTTCTGCCGCAACAACATCTGGCAGTAAGCCGATCCGATGGTCGACGCCGAGATCCTCGGGTGATGCGATCGAGTTCAACCACCACGGGTCGTCGGATTCCTGCGACACCGCAGTGATGCGCAACCACGGATTGGTCGAAGCGATGCGCGCGAGCACCGCCAGATCGTAGAGCTCTCCGGGGTAGCGCATGCCGTAGAAGATGTGCGTCGACGGCGAGTCTGCCCGCTTCGACATCTCGATCAGGAGCGCGCGCAGCGGAGCGAGGCCGGTACCTCCGGCGACCATGAGGACATCATGGCCGCGTTCGATGTGCAGCGTTCCGTGATTCTGCGCCAGCTTCCAGACGTCGCCGACACGCGTGGTCGACACGATCGCAGAACTCACGACGCCACCGGGGACGGCCCGGACGTGGAATTCGATTTCGCCGTCCTTATTGGGTGGAATCGCAGGTGAGAGATGCCGCCATTCGTGCGGCCATTGCGGAATCGCCACCTCGAGGAATTGCCCGACGGAAAAGCGCAGCGGATCGTCGCTGAGGAGCCGCACGACTGCGAGGTCGCGGGTGATCCGATACTTCTCGGCCACCCGCGCGGTCCAGGTCGGCGGCCCGGACGCCATCTCGGCAGCACCGCGCATCACACCGGTTGTCAACATCATCGCCTGGGTGACTGTCTCCTCGGTATCGCCATCCCAGTAGCCGTCGAGCAGCGCGCGGAACTCTCCGATCAGCGCGGTACACATCAGTGGGTAGTGCGCGGGCAGCACCCCGAACTTGCGATGATCGCGCCCGAGCTGGGCAAGTAGTTCGACCAGGTCAGTGTGGCCGTCGTCGGACGGGATGACCTCGAGGGCGTGGTCGATCACCCCGAAGAACGCCTCACGCAGATGCGACATCTGGGCGGGAAACAGGTCCCGCAGATCGGGATCGAGGGCGAAAAGGCGCGTGAAGACGCCGCGCGTGAACGCATCGGGATCGCGTCCGATGACCTGACGCACGTGGTGCAGCGCATGGCGTGAGTGCCCGCCCATGCTCACCTCCGATCGTGCCGCCCCGTCGACAGCCTCTCCATTCTGCCCCCTCGTCGGCGCGGGGTGCCCGAGGTGGCGAAAGGTGTGTCCGTCGAAAAGAATCCGCACCCGTCGAACGCTTAATCGATCCGAAAATCGGCGCGATGTGGGATCCTGTATTTGTGGGCTCCCTGGAAAACGTGCTCCCGGGAATCGTCGACGCGCACATGTTGCAATGGAATCCGCGTCAGACTCCTTGGCGGGCAAAGGGCCTCGCGCGGGTGCGACGACTCACGCCGAGGCTCGGCGATCGCGCATTCACCCTGCTGGTCTCGCAGGCCGATAGAGAATACGTGCTGACACCCTCGGTCATCGCGCGCGCCTACGAGACCGAGCAGTACCTCAAAGACATCGCGGGAGTCCCGACGGTCGCGGACGTCGCGATCGACACCGTCGTCGTCGCCGATTCCCACTGGCGCGCATACGCGGGCGACATCGACATGATCGCAGACGCCGAAGCCGAGGAGCTATCGGAAACCCGCTACGTGATCGGCCTTCCCTTCGGTCTCGACGGTGCCCCGCGGTTGGGAGGGCTCATCGTGCACGGCGATCCTCGATCGCCCAACTTCGCCACGCAACTCGACGCACACCTCGACATCACGCCTCTCGTACGCGCGGTCCGGGTGCTCGCGGCACGGCATCCCGATCCGCGCGTTCGCGATTCGACGCCGGACGAGGGTCTGCTCGTGTCGACGTCCGCGCTGCGTGGCTTTGGCGAAGCGGTGCGTCGGGGACTGGTGCTGGAGGCGTTTGTGTATTCGCATCAGCTCTACGACGTGGTCAGTTTGGCACGCGAGTACCCCGAGGCCACGGTCGTCGTCGATCAAATCGGGGCGCCGGTGGGTGTGTTCGGTCCGATGGGTGTGCGGACGGGCAACACCGCCGCGGCGCGTGCAGACATCATGCGCCTGTGGCATGAGCGCGTGGTGAGCCTTGCCGCGCAACCGAATATCGTGATGAAGCTGTCCGGTTTGGCGATGCCGATTCTCGGTTACGGACACGACCCACACGGCAACATCGGGAGCCGAAAGACTCTCGCCGAGATGATCGGTCCCCTCGTCGGGCACCTGGTGAGCCATTTCGGGTCGGAACGACTCGTCTTCGGATCCAACTTTCCCCTCGACCGACCCAATGCGACGATGTCGATGCTTGTCGGCGCACTCCTCGACGTACTCAATCCGTGGGGTGACGACTTCTTGCGAAAGATCTTCCGCGACAACGCCCTGCGGGTGTACAACGTCGACGACGCCCCTCGCGGCCAGGCGTGAGGGGCGTCGTGCAGCGGGCTTCTATTTGTCCTCGGGTCCTTCCGGAACCGGCGGCTCAGGCATGACGGGATACTCACCGGTGTAGCCCTGGCGTTGCGCCGCGAGCGTCATGACCTTTGACCGGCAGCCGTACCAGCCGGCGATGAGCAGTGGCGTTCCGACGATGATCGCGATGAGATTCCAGATGTCGTCGTAACACATCAGGACGACCACCGCCGCGAGGAAGATGAGCGTGGCGTAACTGGTGTACGGCGTGCCCGGGAGTCGGAATGAAGGCCGTGTGAGTATGCCCTTCTTCTCCCACCGGTACAGCTGGATCTGACAGGCGACGATCATTGCCCACGTGGAGATGATTCCGAGCGCGGAGAGGTCGAGCGCGATGTTGAAGGCCTCTTCGGGAACGAACAGGTTGAGGATGACGCCGAGGAAGGTCAGCGCTCCTGTCAGTGCGATCCCGCCGAACGGAACCCCGTTCTTGTTCATCTTTCCGGTGAATGACGGTGCAGTTCCGTTGAGCGCCATGGAGCGTAGGGTGCGGCCCGTCGAGTACAGGCCTGCGTTGAGACTCGACATCGCCGCAGTGAGCACGACGAGATTCATGATGCCTCCCGCCGCCGGTACACCGATCTTCGAGAAGAAGGTGACGAACGGACTCTCGTCCGCCTTGTAGGTGGTGTAGGGCAGGAGGAGGGCGAGAACTATCAGGGATCCCACGTAGAACACGGCGATACGCAGGATCACCGAGTTGATCGCTCGCGGCATCACTTTCGCGGGCTCGGCCGTCTCGCCCGCCGCGGTGCCGACCAATTCGACTGCGGCATAGGCAAAGATGACGCCCGACGTCACGATCACCAACGAGAACAATCCCGTGGGGAACATTCCGCCGTTGTCGGAGATGACGCTGAATCCGGTCGATGCGCCCTCGATGTCGAAACGTCCTGCGAGGAAGACGATTCCGACGACGAGGAACGTCACGAGTGCGGTGACCTTGATGATCGACGCCCAGAATTCCATCTCACCGAAGAGTTTGACCGAGATGATGTTCATGGTCAGCACGATGCACAGTGCGATGAGCGCGATCAGCCACTGCGGGATCGCCCCGAACATCCCCCAGTAATGCACGTAGAGCGCCACAGCGGTGACGTCGACGATCGCGGTGGCGGCCCAGTTGAAGAAGTAGAGCCAGCCGGTGACGAATGCTGTTTTCTCACCGAAGAATTCGCGCGCGTAGGAGACGAATGATCCCGACGAAGGTCGGTGGAGAACGAGTTCGCCGAGTGCGCGGAGGATGAAGAAGACGAAGACGCCGCACACGGCGTAGGTGATGAACAGGCCGGGGCCGGCGTCGTGAAGGCGGGAACCCGCACCCATGAACAGGCCGGTTCCGATCGCGCCACCGATGGCGATCATCTGGATCTGTCGCGGTTTGAGCGCCTTCTGGTAGCCCTCTTCCTCGTGGGCGAGCGCTGAATTGTCGTACTGCGTCGTTGGTTCGGCTGTCATGACTCCCCGTGCGCTTGTGGACGATAGACCGTAGGAACAAGATGGACGACCCCTGACGCTATCGACACTTCGCTACATCGAGATGACGCAGGATGTTAACGATCTCGATGGTCGATCGGCGTCGATTTGACGACGCACGGGCCCAATTGTCTTGAGACGCCGCTCGACTGGCGATTCGATGTCCGATTTAACAATGGATGAACTGTGTCGTGCATCACAGGCCGAAGGCGGCGTCGGACCTCTCGGAAAGGTGCTCTCAGGTCCGACGCCACGGCCTACGTCCCGCAGCGGGCTGGGGGACCGGCACGTCGCGGAGGTTGCGGGCGACGATGTCGGCGAACTCGCTACACGTCGAATAGCGATCGGCCGGATTCTTCGCGAGGGCCTTGGCGAACACCGAATTGAGTGCGGACGGAAGCCACGGTCGACGTCGGGTCAGCAGCGGCGGGTCGTCGCGCAGATGCGCGTTGGTGATGGCGAATGCCGTCGCACGTGGGAAAGGCGGAGCGCCGGTGAGGAGTTCGGTGAGCGTGCAGGCGAAGGCGTATTCGTCTGTTGCCGGTGAGAGTTGCTTGGCCTGAAGGAGTTCCGGAGATGCGTAGGCGATCGATCCCTGAACTCGGCCGTTGCGCGCGAGTGGCCGGTTGTCGTCGACTAGCTGCGCGATGCCGAAATCGGAGAGCAACGCGTCGGTGTCGGGGCGTGTCGACGTCAGCAAGATGTTTGCGGGCTTGACGTCTCGATGTAGGACGTCGCGGGAGTGCGCGAAATCGATTGCCGCCGCTATCTGTTGGGCTACCCGGACGAAGGTCGGCACCACCGGTTCTGTCGTGGGCGACGGGATCAGCGCGATCGCGGCGGGACCGTCGACATATTGCATGGCGATCCACAACGTCGGCGGAACACGGTCGGCGGGGACACCGAGAACCTGCGCTCGACGGATTGTCTGTGCGTCGGGTTGCATCTGCCCGCGCGTATACATCTCGACGATGTTCGGGTGGTGAAGTCGGGACGCGATGGTGAACTCGCGCTCGAAACGTTCCGCAGCCCTGGTGTGGCCGGTCTCGTCGGAATGCAGGATTTTGAGCGCTTGTGGCGTGCGCTCGTCGCCACGGTGAACGCGGTACACATCAGCACTACTGCCGCTACCCACCAGCGCATCGATGGTGTAGCCGGCCACGTCGGTTCCCGGCTGGTACACCTCGTCAGAGTATCTGTGCGGTGACCAGCCGGTGCGACCGATGGTCAGTCGGTGGGCGTCAGACGGAAGATCGGGAACACTCGGCCCTGCGCAGTCTTCGTGTACTCGATGAACTGACTCGACATCGACGTGAAGGCCTGCCACGCCTGCTCTCGAGCGGCCGGATCGAGCTCTGTAGCGGTGGCGGAGTGTGTCTCGATGCCGCTACCGTCCGAGGCCCATTCGACGGTCACGTGTGGGTTCTTGCGCAGGTTGTAGACCCACGACGGATTCTTCGGCGAACCTGCTGCGCTGCCGACGATGAACCGTCCGCCCGCTCCGTCTGGTAGTCCGAGAAGGGGACTGACGCGGTCGGCGCCCGACTTTGCGCCGGTGGAATGCAGCACCACGAGGTGGCGTCCGAAGCCCATGGCCGACACGGTGCCGTCGTTCTCATGAAACTCGTCGATGATCTGCGAATTGAAGTCGCTCATGTTTGACCATTGTCTACCGAGTCTGCGTCGGCGTCGGCGAAACGCACTTTTGTTATGCGCATGCGTCCGTCCAACTCGCTCATCGGTGATCGTCACGAAGCCTAGGCTTGGAACTCATGAGCAGTGCGCCTCTCGACGAACTGATCGCCTCGCTCGGCGATCAGATGGTCGTCACCGATCCCGACATCCTTGCCGGCTACCGCCACGATCGTGCCAACGACCCCGACGCCGGCACGCCGATGGCGCTCATCCGACCCGTGACGACGGCCGACGTCCAGGTCGTCGTGCGGTGGTGTGCTGCGCACGGAATCCCGGTGATCACCCGCGGTGCCGGGACGAGTTTGTCCGGCGGGGCCACGGCGGTCGATGGAGCCGTGATGCTCTCGACCGAGAAGATGAGGAATCTGACGATCGATACCGCGACCCGCACGGCGGTGTCGCAGCCGGGTCTGTTGAACGCCGAGGTCAAGGCTGCGGCTGCGGCACATGGGCTCTGGTATCCGCCCGATCCGTCGTCGTTCGAGATCTGTTCCATCGGAGGCAATGTCGCCACCAACGCGGGCGGGCTCTGCTGCGTGAAGTACGGCGTCACCACTGATTACGTACTCGGCCTCGAGGTCGTCCTCGCCGACGGTCGCGCGATCAGAATCGGCGGCAAACAGCTCAAGGATTCGGCGGGGCTGCCGTTGACGAAGCTGTTCGTCGGCAGCGAGGGGCTGCTGGGCATCGTCACCGAGGTGACGCTGCGGCTGTTACCGCCGCAGGCGTCGGCGTGCACGGTGGTCGGAACGTTCGCGTCGGTGCACCACGCGAGTGAGGCGGTGCTCGCGATCACCGCCAAGATCCGACCGGCCATGCTCGAATTCATGGACTCGGTGTCGATCAACGCCGTCGAGGACCTGCTCAAGATGGGACTCGATCGGGAGGCGGGAGCCCTGCTGGTTGCCCAGTCCGACGCTCCGGGACCAGCGGGCGTCGCTGAGGTGGAACTGATCGAGAAGGCATTCTCGGAGTGCGGGGCGACCGAGGTGTTTGCTACGTCCGACGCTGCCGAGGGAGAGGCGTTCACCGCTGCGCGCCGCGCGGCGATTCCTGCCGTCGAACGGCTCGGATCGCTACTGCTAGAGGATGTCGGGGTTCCGTTGCCAGCCCTGCCGGAGTTGATCGACGGGGTCGAGGCCATTGCGATGGAGAACAGGGTGATGATCTCGGTCATCGCGCACGCGGGTGACGGCAACACACATCCGTTGATCGTGTTCGATCCCGCTGACGCCGACGAGAGCGCGCGTGCGCAGACGGCCTTCGGCCAGGTCATGGATCTCGCGATCAGTCTCGGCGGGACGATCACCGGCGAGCACGGCGTCGGACGATTGAAGAAAGGATGGCTGCCCGATCAGCTCGGACCCGATGTCATGGAACTCACGGCGAGAATCAAAGCCGCCCTGGATCCGGAGGGGCTGCTCAACCCCGGTGTACTTCTCTGAGGTGAAAAAACTCCGGTCCGCATGTCGCAACGCCCCCTCTGTGCTGCGACATGCGGACCGGGATCGAGCACAGCTATCGTCTTCAGATGGAAGGCGCTGACTCAAGCTTGTACCGCTGATGACACTGTAATCATCTTTTGCACAACCATCCATCGAGAACATCCGGACAATTGTCAATCTCAGGTTGATAATGGGAGCTATGACGAGTTCATCTGATCGTGACCTGGACCTTCGGCGTCTCAGAATGTTCGTCGAAGTGATCGAAGCGCCGTCACTACGTGTTGCGGCCGAGCGTCTGTTCATCTCGCAGCAGGCCTTATCGTCGGCGATCAGGGATCTGGAGCGACAACTCGGTGTGCAGCTGTTCTCGCGGTCGCGTCGATCACTCACACCGACTGCTGCCGGAACGGCACTGTACGAGGGTTCGGTCCCACTGCTCGCGGGCGGCTCGCACCTCGCGTCGGAAGTGCGGATGGTCGACGCTCAGAATCCCGACCCCTACGTGATCGGATACACCCAGGGCCTGGCGCCGTCGGAGGTCTTCCAGGTGATCGAGGGGGCGGTCCAGCAGGACGCGTCGATGCCGATCACCGTGCGCCCGGTTGCCGCGGAATTCATCCGTGAGGAGCTCCTCGCCGGCAGCATCGATCTCGCACTCGCCCGCACGGTGGAGGCTCCGCCCGATCTCGCCGGCGCCATCGCGACCAGTCACGAACTACGTCTCGCGGTCAACGCGCGCCACCCGCTCGCCGCGCATGAGACGTGCGCGATGAAGGACGTCGCGTCGTGTCAGATCGTGATCTCCGAGCTCGAACCCGACTACACCAACATGATCGTGTCGTACTGCCGTCGCGCGGGCTTCGAACCCGAGATCATCGTCTCCAACCTTCGAGGCACCCCGCCGCACACGTCGGTGATTGCACATCCACAGGCGGTCGCGTTCGTCACGAACCAGCCCGGCTGGCTGTACGACGACCAGATCCGCGTGATTTCGTTCGAGAATCCACCGCTGACCCCCGTCATGGCGATGTGGCTGCCCAACACCGCACCGCGCATGCGCAACCGCATCCTCGACGCTGTTGGCGTCAGTGCCGTTGCAGAATCGCAGTGAGATCTGCGCCGACGGGAAGAGTGCCGTACTCGGCTCCACGATCGTCGCCCAGTCGAGCCGCGATGAAGGCCTCCGAGACCGGCGTCGGCGAAAATCGCACCAGCAGTGAGGCTTCGAGCGCAAGAGCCATGGATTCGACGACGCGCCGCGCTCGACGCTGAGCCGACGACGCGTCGAGCGTTGCCAACTCGGAGAGCTGCGTACGGACGTTGTCGAGATGGGCGTCGAGGATTGTGCTGGCGCCGCGTGCGAGATTGACCTCCGCGTCGAATGCGGCGATCGATTCGGGTTCGCGTGTCATCGCGCGCAGCACGTCGAGTGCGATGACGTTCCCCGAGCCTTCCCAGACGGCCATCACCGGCTGCTCGCGGTAGCGCATCGCCAAGGGGAAGTCCTCGGTATATCCGTTTCCGCCAAGGCATTCCAGTGCCTCGTAGGCGTGGTGCGGACCGCGCTTGCAGATCCAGTACTTGGCGACCGCCGTGGCTAGCCGGCGGAAGGAGCGCTCGGTGTCGTCGGCATCCTCGTCGTGTGCCCGAGCGAGGCGCATCGCGGTGACGGTTGCGGCTTCGGACTCGAGCGCCAGATCGGCGAGCACCGCAGCCATGGCCGGTTGGTCGGCGAGACTTGCGCCGAAGGCTGCACGATGACGGGCGTGCCAGGTGGCTTCGGCCACCGATTGCCGCATACCGGCGGCGCTGCCGAGCACGCAGTCGAGTCGCGTCTGTGCGACCATCTCGATGATCGTCCGTACACCGCGGCCCGGCTCGCCGACCATCAGGGCGACGGTGCCGTCGAGTTCAATCTCGCTCGACGCGTTGGACTTGTTGCCGAGCTTGTTCTTGAGGCGCTGGATGCGGAACGAGTTGCGGGTGCCGTCGGGCAGGATTCGGGGGAGGAGGAAGCACGAGAGTCCCTCTCCGCCAGCACCTTCCGCCTGAGCGAGGACGAGAAACGCGTCGGACATCGGTGCCGAGCAGAACCACTTGTGTCCGGTGAGGAGGTACTCGGCGCCGGGACCGCCAGCGCCGACCGGCCGAGCGACGGTGGTGTTGGCGCGAACGTCGGAGCCTCCCTGCTTCTCCGTCATGGACATGCCGAAGATGGCCGACGACTTGTCGGCCGAAAGATCAGGGGAGTAGCTGCGCGACAACGCTTTCGGCACCCATTGAGCGGCGACGTCCGGTTGTAGCTCAAGCGAGGGGATCACGGCGTGTGTCATCGACACTGGGCAGGCGTGTCCCGGTTCGATCTGTCCGAACAGCATGAAGATCGCCGCACGGGCGACGTGCGAGCCCGGCTGCGGGTCGGCCCAGCAGCGGGTGTGCGCGCCGTGTTCGACTGCCGCGGAGATGATCCGGTGGTAGCTGGGGTGGTACTCGACCTCGTCGATTCGGTTGCCCCAGCGGTCGAAGGTGTGCAGTTCAGGCGTGATGGTGTTGGCCAGCTTGGCGTCGTGCTGGAACTGTGCGCTGCCGACGAGTGTGCCCACGTCGGTGAGTTCGTTTGTGGCCCAAGCGGCGTCGTGACGGCTCACGGCCTCAACAAGCACGGTGTTGAGCTCGTACTCGTTGATGTCGACCCGCGGGGCCGACTGGTTGAACACCGTGTGTGTCACGTGCGGTTGTGGGCGCGTGGTCGGGGTGGTGGAGGTCATCGTGCTGCCTTTCGTCGATCGCCGCGCGGGCCGAGGTGCTCCCGCCGGTCGAGCTGCTCTCTCCGCTGGTCGAGTTCCCCACGCTGGTCGAGCCCTTCTCGCTGGTCGAGCCTTCCCCGCTGGTCGAGCTTGTCAAGACCACCTAGCCGCGCGTTGAGAACCTCCTCGGAGATGCCGAGGTTTGTGAAGATCACCGTGACCGCGTCGGTGAGCGACGGCCCCAAACTGTCGTCGGTCGCCGACTTCTGCACCGCCAGACCGAAAATCGCCGACCAGAACGCTTTGGCCTCGACGTCGATCGAGGCACGCAGCTGCCAACCGGTGCGCACCAGTTTCTGCATGAGCGCCTTCTCGCCGCGCTCGTGCAGGGTGTGAAGCGTGGTCGTGATGAGCTCTCGCAGATCATCGCGTCGTGAGACCAAAAGCATTGCGGTGGTGAACATCTCGACGCCCCGGAGTTCCGGTCCAAGCAGTGTGGTCACGAGTGTTTGGGCGTAGTCGCGGACTGTCGGAGTGGCCTCGGCAGCCTCCTCGGCGTGGCGTCCCGCGCGGAGTACCGCGGCACACGCCACCTCGACGAATAGTTGTTCCTTCGAGCCGAAGTAGTACGTGACCTGGTTGGGAAACGTGCCTGCGCGTTCGCAGATCTGCGCGACCGACGCGGTCTCACCCTCCGTGCGGAACACGTGGTCGGCGGCGTGCAGCAGTGTTTGGCGCGTCTGCTTCCCTGCGCTACGCGTCGCACGCTGCGGTGTAGAAGAAGCCACGCCACCTCGCTGTTTGTATGCCCGACAAGTTTGTATGAGACACAATAAACGCCACGGACGTCGAGGTCAACGGTGGTTGTGAGATCCGCGCCTAGTTTGAATATTCCGGATCTATCGTGACCTTGTTTGTACTTGTCCGCGTGTATCGGGCCCGACGGCCGGGCGTCGACGTCTGGCGCCGCGGAGCGGTCCGGTGTGGTCGAGTCAGCCGACGAGGCTACATTCCGCGAGCGTGCGTTTGAGCGGGGTTAAAGGCGCAGTACTGAAAGCGACGGACCTTCAACCCCGTGGTTCCGGGCAGTGAAACGTCGCGAGACCAGCCGCCTTCTCGCGCGCTGTATTGGGGTCCTCGTCGAAAGAACAGCAGGCGGTTGGAAGAAGAAAAATGTCGAATTGTGCTGCGGGACAACGGAGATAAGAAGGCTATGAGGGGCCTGGGGGCACTCCTATATACGTCACCAATGGTGAGTGTACCGGGCGATGGCAGTTCGACCGAGAGCGGAAGCGAGAGGGCCCGTTGCTTGTTCTGCAGCCATAAACTCTCTCACTCAGCGTGGTCGACCGTCTGTGGGCGGCGTGGACAGGACTGCCATCGCGCGGAGCTTTGACGAGATCGCGTGCCACGGCCGGGTCAGGAGGAGGTGAACCGGTGCGTCGGGGCGCCCGGCGGATGGGTCAGTTCCGGACGCGACTGAGACGTTCCCATCAGATAGTCGTTGCGGAGCAACGCAGTCGCGACGACCCTGCTCGGAGGACCCAACGGTCCGACCACCACATAGCGCGGCACAACCGTAAGAATGCCACTCTGAGGGACCGAAACCGATCCCGGCGAGGTCGAATCCGGAATAGATCAAATCCCCGAAGAACTGGGGGCCATTGTTTCGATGCCGAGCAGACTTGTTCACTCAACGTCGAAGAGTCACCAGCTCGCCTAGACCACTCGGACCGCCTCTATCGCGCCTGCGTACTCACGCCCCCAGGTCTGCAGGGTTCATGTTCGCAAAAGCCTCTGCCACAGCTGGGTTGGCTGCAATCATCTCGTCAGTGAACTGGTCGCCGGTTACCCGGTACGGTGTCAACTCGCGAGAGTCGTTAGTGAGTTCTTGAGCAACGTCGATCCAACCTTCAGGCGATGCTGTGGTGGATTGGACGCGTGGCATTCCGGCGAGCACCATTCGGCCCGCCCTCCCGCCGGCCACCTGGTATAGGTCTCCTTGTACCGCTGTGTCCTGGTGGGCCAAGAAGGTGACGAAATTCGCGACATGCTCTGGTCCCATCCCGTTACGCAGGGTATTGAGGATAGTGGGGTCGCTGTAGGCGTTTTCGGTCATCGGTGTCCATGCTGTGGGCATGAGGGTAGATACTTGAACGCCGACTCGGTCGCCCTCCATCGCCAGGGTGTTTCCCAGCGCCCAGATCGCGCCCTTGGCCGCGCCGTACGCGCTGGCCCCAGGGTTGGCTAGGATGCCACTCGACGAGACGAGAATCAGGCGTCCAGAGCCCGAACTCACGAGGTGGGGCCAGGCCGCTCGGGACAAGTCTGTAGCGCCCTTAAACCTCGATCCACCGATCG
>NZ_DLSO01000078.1:0-4580 GCF_002500165.1 Gordonia sp. UBA7860
GACTTTGCCGTGACCCTGGGGTCTCGCTGCTCACCGCGTTCTTCGCCGAACTACCCCTCGCTGCGCTCCTGATACTGGGCACCACGCGGATCATCCGCCTCAACGCCGTACGTCAGTGGCAGATGGAACCCCATGCGCCGCTGTGGGATCTACGGATGGCCATTGGCTGAGCGGTGCTCCTACCGGTCTGGGTCGACGACGAGCTCCACCTCGACTTCGTCTCCCGCGCCACGCCCTGTCTTCTTCCGGGTTTCGGCGTTGAACGACACGAGATACGTCGTCAACGAAAGTTGTCTTGCTGCAGCGCATTTTGCCTATCTGGCGCTTGGTTCCGCGCAGGATCGAGCCCAGTTCATGCCCGACGACCTGCACGATAGTGCTGAGCGTCGACGGTTTTCCGTCGCGGCAGCAGCAGCATTCGTCGCCGCGTATGGCGCCTGAGCTTGCACGGGGCATGCCGCGCGACAACACACTCGCGACGGCCTATACTACTTATCAGTTGTACAACTGATAAGTAGTGAAGATTGAAAGTAGGTGGTGATGGCAGCTCAACTAGGCGACACTTTTGCTGCCCTAGCCGATCCGACGCGACTGGCCATCGTCGAAACGTTGACCAGGGGCGACGCGACGATCAACGAGCTCACTGATCGGTCGACGCTCACGCAGCAGTCGATCTCCAAGCATGTCAAGGTGCTCGAAGACGCCGGCCTTGTGACGCGGACGCGAATCGGTACGTCACGCCCGTGTCATCTCGAAGTCCATCGACTCGACGCCGCCCAGCAATGGCTCGCAGGCCGTCGCGACGAGTGGGTGGCTCGACACGACAGGCTCTCCGAGCACTTGTCGTCCATCGTCGTACAGGGAAAAGGTCATGGCTGACGACACTTTCACAGTGCGGCGGATCTACCGTGCTCCAAGAGAACTCGTTTTCGCGTGTATGACCGAGCCCGAACACCTCACTCACTTCTGGGGTCCGACGGGGACGTCGACGCCGCTGGAGGCGATCGTCGTCGAGCTGCGCCCAGGTGGCGCCTTCGAGACGACGATGGTCAACGACGTCGACGGCTCGGAGTACCGGATGCGCGCCGAGTACACCGACGTGGAGGCCCCACGGTTTTTGGCCTGGCGTGAGGTGGACTCAGGGGTGCACACCTCGGTGACATTCGTCGACCTCGGCGACGGCACAACGGAAGTCGTCACTCATCAGCGAGGTTTGCCGCCGGAATTTCGCACGCCAGAGGCGAGGGCCGGATGGCAGACGGCGCTTGAACGTGGAGTCACGTACGTCGAAGACCTTGCCCGACAACCGAAAGAACTCTCATGAACATCTCGACCACCGACCTCCAAGCGCTCGTCGGCCCGCAACTGTCCGCGTTGGCTGATCTCCTCGACGAGCGCGCGAGGTCCTCAGAAAGGCCCGACACCATTGCTGACGCCGAAACGCTGTGCGCGGGATGGAGCGTGCGGCACGTCGTCGCACATATGACGATGGCCGCACGCTACGACGGCCCCGCCTTCATGGCGGAGCTGTCCGCGGTGGATGGCGACTTCGACAGGCTGTCGCGAACGATAGCGGACCGCGACGCGCGCCGACCGTTCGACGAACTACTCGACGACCTGCGCAGCGACACCATGGCCAGGTGGGCGCCACCGGGAGGCGGACCCACGGGCGCGCTGACCCATGCGGTGATCCACTCTGCCGACATCACCTTTCCGAATACGTTGCCGCGCAGCTCGTCTGATGACGCGACGCTGATCGTCCTCGACTCGCTCGCAGATGGAATCGCAGGTCGACAGTTCAGAGTGGATGTCGGCGATCGCACGCTTCGTGCAACCGATCTCGCGTGGTCGGTCGGTGACGGCGCCGAGGTGGTATCTCGTCCCGCGAGCGAGCTTGTGGCGCTGCTCGCCGGACGAGCGGTCGGCGGTCTCGATCTCAGGAGCTGATGAAGCATTGCGGCTCAGGCCGTTCCGATCACGACCACGTGTCGAGGTAGGCGCGATAGGTGCCGACCGGAAGCGTTGCGTCGTACGTCATTTCGCCCGACGGTGAGAACTCCGAAATGTGCGGAGCGGTACCCCAGCTCCCGAAGGTGTATCCGTCGGCCACTGCCTGGGCGTTGCCGGTGGCCGCGGTGGCCAGGCCCGCAGGATGTGCTTGGCGCCGAACGAGAGTCGCGGTGCGTCGAGTGCAGCATGGACAGGACGCGTGGAGTCGGGCGCTTACGCATGTGTGAGATCCCTCGGTAGATCGATGCGAACTCAAGGATCTTCGGGCGTTCGTGTGCTGACGACAAGCTCTCGCGCCGGGGGATTCGAACCAGTAATGCCGTCGTGTCCGGTTCGCGGAGAGGGGATTTGGGTCAAGCGTGCAAAAAGTACACGCCCTGTGCTCCGAGTAAGAGCGAGCTCACGCAACACCGCGAGCGAGTAAGTCCGATCACTCATCTGTGCTTCGGGCGCAGGTCGGCGTAGGGCGGAGTCAGCGAGCGCGCAGAAAACCACAGCCTTCCGGTGCTCCGCACGTACCGGTACATGCGCGCGCTGCGCGGGGTGTGGTTTTCTGCGCGGCGCCGACCCTGGGATCGGGGCCTGGGCAAGCTCACGCAACGCCAATGGCCCGGAGCCCAGCGGCAACACCTGCCGCCAGCAAGATCACCACGATCAGCGGTGCCTTGAGCAGTGCGGCCACCACCCCGGTGGCAACTCCCGCCGGCCGCGCCCATCCAGACAGGTCCTGCCCGGCGTAGAGAGCGCCGGTCGCGGCGACCGCAACAAGGAGAACCAGCGCGGCACGATCGATCAGCGCGCGCACTTTGTCCGACACGGTAATTCGCGAACGCAGAAGGGGGCCGGCCAAACGGAGTGCATAGGTGCCCGCAGCCAGCACCGCGACGGCGATGAAGAGTTGAGTTCCGTGCGTCATGGCGTACGCCCCACGCGTGGCACAGCACTGTCGACGGTTGAAGGTGCACTGCCGACAGTTGCAAGCGCACTGTCGACGGTTGCGTGCACGCTCTCGACGTCTGGGAGTGCACTGTCGACGGTTGCGTGCGCATTGTCGTCGGTGTCGCGGCGCGGGACGAGCAACCCGGCGCCGAGGCCTACGAGCGCCAGCAGCACTGGAACCCCGGCAGGAACGTACGGCGTTGCGGCGACGGCGATCACGGCGCCGACGACCAGTGAGGCGCCGAGTCGACCGCGCTCCGACCGCTGTCCGCGCAGTGCCGAGATCGCCAGCGCGCCAAGCAGTGCGGGGAACGCTGCGTCGAGTCCCAGTGTTTCAGGGCTCGAGATGACCTGTCCCGCAGCGGAACCCAGGGCGGCGCCTGCCGGCCAGGAGACCAGAACCCCGATGCCGCACCAGAGGAACGCTGCGCGTGCACGCTCGGCGTCGGAGGTGCCCGCGGTCAGGGCCGCGGTCTCGTCGTTCACCATGTGCGCACCGATGAGTCGGCGCACACCGGAGCCGAGGTAGGGGCCGACGGACAGCCCGTATCCCAGGTTGCGGGTGTTCACGAGCAACCCAGCGAGTGCCCCGACGATGGGCAGGCCTCCGGTGGCGAGAATGCCGACGAAGACGAACTCGCTCGAGCCCGCCATCACCACGCAGGCGATGGTGACGATCTGCCACCAACTCAGCCCGGCGCTGTGCCCGGCGACACCGTAGGAGCATCCGATGACGAACACAGAGAGCGCCATCACTGCCACGCTGCGCAGCGTGTCGTAGCCAAGTGTTTCCCATGACGAACGCATGACCACTATGATGAACATATGGGCACTGTTCGTCAAGATGAACACTCGGACGCTTCGTCGGACGACCACCTCGGTGGCGCTGCGGGTCGGTCCGAGGCTGATCCGACGGCGTCGGGCCCCACCGCGGTGATCGCAGCGGCGCTCAAGCGTGAGCGGGCGCGCGTGGGCCTGTCGATCGGCGAACTCGCACGGCGTGCGGGCATTGGAAAATCGACGTTGTCGCAGCTAGAGCAGGGTCTTGGCAACCCGAGTATCGAGACCGTCTGGGCTCTGAGTGAGGCGCTTGGCCTGACCTTCTCCGACCTCGTCGACACCCCGCCGCGTCGGGTGGAGGTGATCAGGTTCGGTGACGGACCGGCCATTCCGTCAGCGACCGCCGAGTACATCTCGACGCTGTTGTCCGCGGCGTCGCCGTCGTCGCGACGCGACATCTTCTTGCTGCGCGCCGAGCCGGGAGAGCCGAAGGTGTCGCGTCCTCATGCGCGCGGCGTCGTCGAACATGTCGTTTTGTCTGCGGGGAGGGCGTTGGTTGGACCTCTCGACGATCCGGTCGAGCTCCGGCCCGGCGACTACATCTCGTATCCCGGAGATGCCGACCATGTCTTCGACGCCCTGGAGCCTGGCACATTCGCGGTGCTGGTCAGCGAAGCTTTCTGATATTTCCGCCGCAACCACTTCGGGGCGCAAACGTGACTGCGCTCACCATGATTCGCTCACTCGGACGACCTCGCGTACGGTGTACATACTGGCGTGCACAGACATAGCCAAGGCGTCGTAGATCGCAATTCTCGCGGCGGGTCCCCCACATAGCCCGGGGTCGACCA
>NZ_DLSO01000012.1:0-37731 GCF_002500165.1 Gordonia sp. UBA7860
TGGCGGCAGAGCAATTGCTGGATGCGAACGGACCCAAGGCGAATTCGTGGCTGGGACTCGCGCTGATGCAGTCGTTGTTCCTGAGGGAACACAATGCGATATGTCGACGACTGACGGTCGCATACCCCGACCTCGAGAAGGATCAAGATCGGCTGTACAACGTTGCGCGACTGGTCAACTCGGCGTTGATGGCCAAGATACACACCGTCGACTGGACGCCTGCGATCATCGCGCACCCCACAACCGTGACGGGCATGCATGCGAATTGGTACGGAATACTCGGTGAGAACTTCACCACGAAGTTCGGTCGACTCGTCGACAACGAGATCCTCTTCGGAATCCCAGGTGGCAGAACCGATCTCGACGGGGTTCCCTTCTCGTTGACCGAGGAGTTCGTCGCGGTCTACCGCATGCATCCGCTGTTACCTGACCAGCTCGATGTGCGCAGTCTCGCCACCGGTCAGACCCGCCGCTCCTACCGGCTCGACGAGCTTCTCGCCGACCACGTGCATGAACGAATGGCCGATTGGTCGATGGACGATCTGCTGTATTCGTTCGGCAGGGCCTTTCCCGGGGCATTGACCCTTCACAACTTCCCGGCCGCTCTACGTGACCTCGCGCGGCCGACCGGCGAGGCGATCGACCTCGCCACCGTTGACGTCCTGCGCGGCAGAGAACGAGGAGTCCCCCGCTACAACGAGTTCCGGCGACATTTCCGACTCCGGCCCGCGAAGAGCTTCAGCGATCTGACGGACAATGCCGAGTGGGCGAAGCAACTCGAGCGGATCTACCCCGACATCGACGACGTCGATCTGATGATCGGTCTCTACGCAGAACGCAAACCTCGAGGCTTCGGATTCTCCGACACCGCTTTTCGCGTCTTCATCTTGATGGCATCACGCAGGATCGCCGCTGATCGATTCCTGACGACAGACTTCACCCCAGACGTCTACACCGAAGCGGGGATGGCGTGGATCCGCGACAACACGATGCGCACTGTTCTGCTCCGCCACTTCCCCACGCTCACCCCGGTGCTCACAAAGGTCACCAACCCATTCGCACCGTGGCCCTCGACCTGACGCGCCGAAAGGACTCTGACAATGAGCCGTGAATACGTGTTGTGGGAGCCAGAGATGGAGGACACCCCGCCTGGCGAGGCGGAAGTGGTGGCGAAGATGGTGCAGATCCTGCGCACGAACAACGAGCACGCCTACGCCAAGTACAAGCGCGGCGTCCGGGACGCCCACGCCAAGACCCACGCCGTACTACGCGGTCAACTCGAAGTTCACGCCGATCTGCCAGAAGAGCTCGCCCAGGGATTGTTCGCGGAACCACGGACGTACCCGATCATCGCTCGCTTGTCGAGCACGTCGGGAGCCATCCGTACCGACCAGATGAGAGGCGTCCGCGGCCTCGGCATCAAGGTCATCGGCGTCGATCCGACCGCCGAGCGCGCATTACCCGACGACACCGCCGTCACCCAGGACTTCATCATGGTGACCCATCGAGAGTTCTTGTTCGCGAATGCGAAGGACTATCTCACCAAGGGTATGCCGACCGCAGTGCTGCTCGCCCGAGTCTCCGATCCCGTCCTCGGGTGCGGCGAGCGGTTGTTGGCGGCGCTCGACTCCCGGATTCTGACCAAGATCGGGCATCCGCTTCCGGAGACGTTGCGGGTTTTCATCAAGGAGAACACACACATTCTCGGCGACACCTTCTATACGTCGGCTCCGCTGCGCTACGGAAAACATGTCGCGAAAATGTTGTACGCGCCCTCGTCCGCTGAGGTGTGCGCGCTGGCAGGCCAGCCGACGCCTGACTATCGTGGCGTTAACGCGCTTCAGGACATGACGGTCGATTTCTTCGGCTCGCACACGGCTGAGTATGAACTGCGCGTGCAACTGTGTACGAATATCGACCGAATGCCGATTGACGATGCCACGCGATCATGGTCAGAAGAAGAGTCGCCGCATCGAACCGTTGCGACGATCAGATTTCTGACTCAGGATCCCTACACGCCTGCGCGACGCGCATACGGTGACGACGTCCTCTCGTTCAATTCCTGGCGCGGACTGAAGGCGCATACCCCGCTCGGATCCATTAATCGCCTCAAACGCGACGTGTACGACGCGTCGAGTCGATTCCGACATCAGAAGAACAATGCTCCGATGTGCGAGCCGACGAGTGAGGCCGACCTCCCCGAGTGAGTTTCCTTACTCGAACCTTCACGACTCAATTTCTGGCAAATCGCCCTATACTGCTCAACCATGGAAGGGCGCTGGCAACTCCTCGGCCGGCCCGCCGAGCAACAGTTCATCCGCTCCGCGCTCTTGCGATCAGGGGATCGCTGTGGAGTGGTGGTGGTCGGGCCCGCGGGGGTCGGCAAGACCACGCTCGCCAGGATGGTCACCGATTCTCTCGGTAGGTCTGTCCGCTGGGCGGCGTGTACGGAGTCTTCGCGCGCCATCCCCCTGGGCGCCTTCGCGCCGTGGGTCGCTCCCACCGCGTCGCGCGACCCGATCGCGGCGCTGGTCTCCGCGCGCGAGACGCTCGTCGCTGAACCGGGGACGGTCATCGGAATCGACGACGCTCACATGCTCGATCAGCTCTCGGCGACGCTGCTGCACCAGATCGCCATTGATCGCAGCGCCCGCATCATCGCGACGGTGCGCACAGGAGAACTGGTGCCTGATGCGGTGACCTCGCTGTGGAAGGACGGCTACCTCCACCGGCTCGAACTGCAGAACCTCACCAAAGAGCAGTGCGCTGAACTGGTCGAACGTGTCCTCGGCGGCTCGTTGGAGGGGTTGAGCGCCGACGTCATCTGGGACTCGTCCGGCGGAAATCCGCTGTTCCTGCGGAACATGATCGAGGGCGCTATCGAATCCGATGCGTTGTCGGAGGTGTCTGGCGTCTGGCAACTGCGAGGCCCGACGGCTGTTCCCTCCGGCCTGGTGGCATTGCTCGACGACCGTCTCGACCGTGCGGGGCCGCAAGTTGTCGATGCGCTCAAGGTGTTGTCGCTCTACGAGCCCATCGACATCGACCTCCTGATCGGGCTGGTCGGCGAGGAACCCGTCGACGAGGCCGAGACCATCGGGCTGATCAAGACCACTCGCGACGGCAACACGACCAATGTCCGGTTCGCCCACCCGCTCTACGGTGACGTGGTTCGCCGACGTATCAGCACCATTGCGGCTCGACGCCTGCGCGCCGAACTCGTCGACGCGTTGCGCGACCACGCAACCGATACCGCTGCCGAGCGCATCCGGCTCGCACAGTTGAGCGTCGACGCACATCGCGACGTCGACACGAGCCTGCTGATCGCTGCGGCGAAAGATGCGATCTTCCTGGCGAATCTCCCGCTCGGCGAGCGTCTGGCCCGCGTCGCCTACGAACACGACGGCAGTCTGACCGCCGGAGAGCTGCTGTCCCGCGCGATCATGTGGCAGGGGCGGGTCGTCGAAGCCGACGCCGTCTTCACCGAGTTCGACCCCGAGTCGTTCAACGAGTTCGAGCTCGTGGTGTGGGCGGTATCGCGCATGAGCCTGATCTTCTGGATGCTCGGCGACGTCGACGAAAGTCATCGCATGCTCGAACTGCTCAACGAGAAGGTCGAGCATCCGACGTTACGACTCGTCGTCGACGCGGTTGCCGCGGCGATGGCCGTCCACGAGAACCGGATCGACGAGGGAATCGCGCTCGCCGAGCACGTCCTCGAAAGTTCCAACGCACCCTCGCAGGCGATCGACTTCGCAGCCTTCGGTGCGGGGCTGGCCATGTCCATCGCCGGGCGTGGACGTGACTACGCCCCGTACGCCGAGCGCACCCGTGCGAAGAAGAAGGCGACGGACGGGATGATCAGCGTCATGGTGCGCTACTGCGACGTCCTGGCGCTCACGATGGTCGGCGACCTCAAGGAGGCTCGAAACCGCGCCACCGAGTACACGCAGTTCTCCTCCTCGGGTCAGTTCCTCGGATGGGCGATCGCCAAGATCGCGGCAGGTGTTGCGGCGACGTACAGCGGTTCGTTTCGTGAGGCGATCAGCGAGTTCGAACAGGCACTGGCCGCTCTCAACGCCAAACAACCACTCCCGTGGCGCCTGCCCGGCCGGTTGATTCTGGTACGGGCGTACGCGGCGCTCAACGACGTCGACGAAGCCGAACGGGTACTCCGGGACGCAGATGAGCACCGCGGCCCGCACCTGGCGATCCACGACTCGCAGAGGGTGCTCGCGCAAGCCTGGATCTCTGCGGCGCAGGGCGCCGAACGCGCGGCGATCGACCACGCGCATGACGCGGCCGCGATCGCTCACGACTCCGGCCAACTCGCACTCGAGGCCGAGTCCCTTCACCACGCGACTCGTTTCGGCGACAAGACCACAGCTCCGCGTCTCGCGGAGCTCGCGACACTCATCCAGGGAGACCTGGGCCACGTCTACGCACGGCACGCAGCGGCCCTCGCTGCGAGCGATCCAGATGAATTGGCCGCGGCCTCACACGATTTCGAGGATGCCGGACTCCTGCTGTCGGCGGCCGATGCCGCGGCACAGGCGGCACAGTTGTACGACCGTGCGAAAAGACGCGGAGACGCCACGGCCTGCTCAGCCAGAGTCCTCGCGTTGTCGAAAGCGTGCGATGGAGCGACAACGCCCGCGATCCGGGCGACGGCACGACCGCTGCCGATCACGGCTAGGGAGCGCGAGATCGCGGTTCTCATCGGTCGCGGCCTGACCAATCGCGAAATCGCCGAACGCCTGACCGTCTCGGTTCGAACTGTCGAGGGTCACATCTACCGCGCCTGCATCAAGCTCGACGTCGCCGACCGCGACTCGTTGGCGGGCGTCGTCAACGACGCCCAGGTCGGGTGAGATACAGGGCGGCTGAGTACGGGACGGCTGAGATGCTGAGACTTCGAATCGCCGCGCTCGTGTGGATTCAGTTCTTCACATAGTCGGCGAGATGCTGTGCCGTCAGTGTCGAACCTGCTGAGACGAGATCGGCCGGGGTGCCCTCGAACACCACTCGGCCACCGTCGTGACCGGCGCCGGGACCGAGGTCGACGATCCAATCGGCATGCGCCATCACCGCCTGGTGATGCTCGATCACGATCACCGATCTGCCACCGTCGACAAGGCTGTCGAGTAGTCCGAGGAGTTGCTCGACGTCGGCAAGATGCAGGCCCGACGTCGGCTCGTCCAGAACGAAGATCCCGCCCTTGTCGCCGAGGTGCGTCGCAAGTTTGAGCCGTTGTCGTTCTCCGCCGGAGAGCGTCGTGAGCGGTTGCCCTATCGTCAGGTAGCCGAGTCCGACGTTGGCGAGCCGCTTCAGGATCTTCTGCGCGGCAGCGACTTTCGACTCACCCGCGGAGAAGAACTCGAGTGCCGCGTCGACCGACATGTGGAGGACCTCGGAGATGTCCCGTCCGCCGAACAAGTAGTCGAGCACTTCTGGTTGGAATCGCTTGCCCTCGCACACCTCGCAGGTGACGGCGACCCCGGCCATGATCGCGAGATCGGTGTAGATGACGCCCGCGCCCTTACAGTTCGGACACGCACCCTCCGAATTCGCGCTGAACAGCGCAGGTTTCACTCCGTTTGCCTTTGCGAATGCCTTTCGGATCGGCTCGAGGAGGCCGGTGTACGTGGCCGGGCTGCTACGCCGCGAACCCTTGATCGCGGATTGATCGACGGTGATCACGTCGTCGCGGCCCGACAGCGATCCGTCGACAAGAGAGCTCTTCCCGGAGCCGGCTACGCCCGTGACCACACACAGGACGCCGAGTGGGAAGTCGACGTCGACGTCCTTCAGGTTATGCGAACTCGCTGCGCGAATCTCCAACGCTCCGTCGGGTTCCCGCACCTGCGTCTTCAGGGTGGCGCGGTCGTCGAGGTGACGTCCGGTCAGCGTGTCGCTTGCGCGCAGGCCGTCCACCGAGCCTTCGAAGACGACGTTGCCGCCGCCGGTACCCGCGCGTGGTCCGAGGTCGACGACGTGGTCGGCGATGGCGATCACCTCGGGTTTGTGTTCGACGACCAGTACCGTGTTGCCCTTGTCCCGCAATTGCAGGAGAAGCCGGTTCATGCGGTCGATGTCGTGTGGATGCAACCCGACCGTCGGCTCGTCGAAGACGTAGGTGATGTCGGTCAGCGCCGAGCCGAGGTGGCGAATCATCTTGGTGCGTTGGGCTTCTCCGCCCGATAGCGTCCCCGACGGGCGGTCGAGCGAGAGATACCCAAGACCGATGTCGACGAATGAGTCGAGTGTGGCGCGCAGGGATTCGAGCAGCGGTGCGAGTGTCGGTTCGTCCAGCGAGCCGACCCAGTCGGCGAGATCGGTGATCTGCATCGCGCACGCATCGGCGATGCTGACGCCACCGATCGTCGAGCTGCGTGCCTTCTCTGACAGTCGTGTCCCCTGGCAGTCCGGACAGACCGAGAAGGTGATCGCCCTGTCGACGAACGCGCGGATGTGGGGCTGGAGCGCGTCTTTGTCCTTGGCCAGGAACGACTTTCCGATCTTGGTGATGAGGCCCTCGTAGGTGACGTTGATACCGTCGATCCTGATCCGTGTCGGTTCCTTGTAGAGCAGAGCGTCGAGTTGACGCGTGGTGAACTTCTCGATCGGTGTATCGGGATCGAAGAAGCCACAGCCGCGGAAGATGCGCCCGTACCATCCGTCCATGCTGTAGCCGGGGACGGTGATCGCGCCGTCATTGATGGATTTGGAGGCGTCGTACAGCGCTGTCAGGTCGAAATCCGAGATCGATCCCCTACCCTCACACCGAGGGCACATTCCGCCGACGACCTCGAAAGTGCGCCGCTCCTTGACCTTTCGGCCCGCCTTCTCCATCGTTACGGCACCCCCGCCGCTGACGGACGCCACATTGAACGAGTAAGCCTGTGCCGAACCGATGTGTGGCGTCGCGAGTCGGCTGAAGAGGATGCGGAGCATCGCGTTCGCGTCCGTCGCCGTTCCCACAGTGGAACGGGGGTCGGTACCGAGACGCTCCTGGTCGACGATGATCGCCGTCGTCAAGCCGTCGAGGACGTCGACATCCGGCCGATTCAGCGACGGCATGAATCCCTGAACGAATGCGCTGTAGGTCTCGTTGATCAGCCGTTGCGACTCTGCGGCCACCGTGCCGAACACGAGCGAGCTCTTGCCGGATCCGGAGACGCCGGTGAAGACGGTGAGTCGTCGTTTGGGAAGGACGACGGTCACGTCGTTCAGATTGTTGACTCGCGCGCCGACGACGCGGATCTCGTCGTGACGATCGGCGGCCGGCGGTGCTGACGAACTCATGTCTGGGTCATCCCTCTCGACGACGTGATGTTGCGGTCGGTCTCGTGCGTGTTGGTCTGGGGGGTATCGGACTCGAGAGTATTGGTCTCGGGAGCACTGGACTCGCAAGTGTTGGTCAGCGTCGTCCAGAGCGGGACGACGCACACCGAGATGATCTCGTCGATGGTCTCCTCCGACATGCCGCCGGTGATGAAGATCTCGTGTCGGGCGAGATCGAAGGGCAGCGTTGCGGCGCGGGGCGGAAGCGGGTGCGGTCCGAGTTCGCCACGTGCGCGAGCGCGTTCGAGCACAGGAGCCATCACGTCGTCGACGTGGCTGGTGATCAGTCCGATGACTGCATTGGTGGAACCCTCGGGCAAGTCGGCGAGCAGCGAGCGGATCGTCCGGGGGCCCAGCTCGGCCAGCCTCACCCGCATTCGGGCAAGGATCGCCTGTAGGTCGCCTGCGAGCGATCCGGTGTCCGGGACAGTCAGAACCTCGCGGGCGACGTCGACCATCGCCGCCATCGCCATCTCGACCTTCGTGTCCCAACGTCGGTACAGGACGGTCTTGCTTGTTCCGGCGGCGGCCGCGACCCCCTCGTAGGTGAGCGCGGCGTATCCGCGTTCGGCGATCTCGGCTCGGACGGCTTCAAGGATGTCTGCTTCGAGTTCTGTGCCACGGCGACGTCTGGTCACACCCAATCCTTTCGATACGTTGCGTATCTTATCCGATCGTTCTACTCTCCTAAGAAACGTACCGTATCTAATGTGAAGGAGGCGCGATGAGTGCCGACGAGCCCACGACGACGTCTGGTGCGACGACCCGCACCGACATCCCGGCACACGTCCAGGCGAAAAAGGGACCACCGCCGGTCGTGAAAGTGTTGGCCGTCGTCATCGGCACCGCGGTTCTGTTGTCGGTGATGGTCACGATGTTCGCGCTTCCCGCTGCGCGGTCGGCCCCCCATCACGTTTCGATCGGGGTCGTCGGGTCTGAGCAGGTGGTTGATCAGGTCGATCGCACGACCGGCGACTCGTTCGATGTGACGACGTACTCCGGCGAGGCGGCCGCGCGCGACGCGATAGAGACGCGCGCGATCTACGGCGCGTTGGTCGTCAAGCCCGGAGCGGACCTCACCGTGCTGATCGCCAGCGCGGCGAGTCCCACCGTGGCAACGATGATCGAGACAATGGGACAACGGGTCGCCGACGCCACTCACGCACAGACTCGCGTCGTCGACGTGCGTAGCTTTCCGTCCAAGGATCCGCGCGGTGCCGGATTGGCGGCCGGTGCGCTCCCCCTGGCGCTCGGCGGCTGGATCAGTGCGATGGTGATCATGCTCGTGATCAGCTCGGCGGGTGGTCGGATGATCGCGGCGCTGGGCGTGTCGGTCGTCGGTGGCTTCGCGCTGATCGCGATTCTGCAGTTCCTGGTCGGCACGTTCGACGGGAACTACTGGCTGACATCGCTGGCGGCCATGCTCGGTATCGCGGCCACCTGCTTTGCGGTACTCGGACTTCGCGAAGCGCTCGGGGGCGCGGGTCTGGTCATAGCGGCCATTGCACTGATCCTCCTGGGGAACCCACTGTCGGGACTCTCGAGCGCCCCCGAACTGCTACCCACTCCGTGGGGTGCGATCGGCCAGCTCCTGCCGCCGGGCGCAACGGGATCGCTGCTGCGAGATGTGGTGTTCTTCCACGGCAATGCCATCGCACACCCGCTCATCGTGCTCGGCTGCTGGCTTCTCGGAGGTCTGGTCCTCTACGGCCTGGGACTCGCGCGCGAGCGGCGTCGGCACGTCGCAGATGTGGATGTCGTCGAGTTCGGCTACCGCGAGACCGTCGATGCGTAGTCAGTCGATTCGTGGTCGGGGCTGCGATTGCGGCAACAGCTCCCGGAAGTGAGTGAACAGTTGTACTCTGTTTGTCGTGACCGACAACATCGCGCCGAACGAACTGGCGGCGCTGGCGCAGCTGGGGTGCAGTGAACTCGCCGGCGCCATTCGCGGCGTTGCGAAAGTGCATCACGCGGTAACCGATCGTGTGTTCGCGGTGACCGATCGACTCGGCGGCTCGTCGAGTCGATCGGCTCATCTGCTTCACGACGCGGTGGCTGACACGACCTACAATTCGGTCTCCGCCGTGCTGGATGCCATTTCTGAGGTGGGTGCCGTGCTCCCCGAGCCGCGCCATTCTCCATCGGAAGGCTCGCGCGGCGCACAGGTTGTCGCCGTTCTCGATGGACTCATCGGCGACTCGCTCGCCGATCAGCGGTCGCCGTTGGCGCAGCCGATGTCGATCCGGGTCGGTGGTACGACTGTGGCGGTCGAGGCCGAAGCCCTCCGTGCGGCTTTCCCTGAGGCCAGGGGGCACGTCGTCGTATTTCTGCACGGACTCATGGAGTCCGAGTTTGCGTGGTGCAGAGGTCGTCGTCCGACCTACGGTGAGCGGCTCGCCGCCGACATCGACGCGACCGAGGTGCGGCTGCGTTTCAACACCGGACGCCATATCAGCGACAACGGGCGCGAACTCGCTGTGCTACTCAACGATCTGACGCTCCAGTGGCCGGTGCCCGTGACGCGACTGACCCTCGTCGGGCACTCGATGGGCGGGTTGATTATCCGAAGTGCATGCCACAGCGCTGCCACCGAGAACGCCTATTGGTGCGGATTGGTCACGGAGACAGTCGGTCTCGGAACGCCGCATTTCGGAGCTCCGCTGGCTCGTACCGTGCATTTCGCAACAGGGGCGCTGCGGTCCGTTTCGGTCACCGCCCCGTTCGGAAACCTTCTCGCACGACGCAGCGCGGGCGTGCGCGATCTCTTCCACGGAAGCCTTGTCGACGACGACTGGAGTGGCCGGGACCCGGACGCCTTCCGGCAGAATCCCGCCGCCGCGATACCGCTGCTACCGCACGCGCGGCACCTGTTCGTCACCGCATCGCTGACGCGCGATCCCAACCATCCGCTCGGCAGGCTGATCGGTGACGGGTTGGTTCTGACGCCCAGCGGTCGTGGTGAAAGTCGTGCTCGCAGCGTCGGATTCGATATCGACCACGGGCTGCATCTGGGTGGGGCCAGCCATTTCACCCTGCTCAACGACGACGCTGTCTACCGTTGGCTTCTCGAGCACCTGAGACCCCGACGCGCACTGCCGCCCGGGCGCGGCCAAAACGCCGCGAAGTGGAGCGTCGCCTGACACCATCCCTCTATGGGGAGACGAGCGTCGTTGGTGGTGATCACCGCCGCGTACATCGTTGCCCTGGCGGTTGCGCTGCTGTGGCTGACATGGGGACCTAGCGTCGGACAACTGTGGGCGGACACGCTCATTGCCGACATACTCGCCACGCTCGTCATCTTCGCGGTGAGTCGGTCGGTCGGAAATTCGAGTTGCTACGACGCCTACTGGAGTGTCGTCCCGGTATTTCTCGCCCTGTTCTGGTGGGTCGAGGGCGATGCCATACATGGTGGCTCCCAAGCGAAGTGGCGGTGCGCCCTCCTCGGCGTCGTTCTCGTGGTCTGGGCCGCGCGGCTGACGGAGAACTGGGTCAGGTCGTTTCGCGGGCTGGTCCACGAGGATTGGCGTTACGAGCTGCTGCGGGGACGTGCCGGAAAGTTCTCCTTCCTCGCCGACCTCTTCGCCATTCACCTCATCCCTACGTTGCAAGTCTTCCTCGCGATGATCCCGGCGTACGTCGCGCTCACCCGAGCCGACGCCGGGCTGATGTGGTTGAGCGTCATCGCGTTCGTCGTCGGACTCGCAGCAATCACCCTGGAATCGGTCGCCGACCGACAGTTGCGACTGTTCCGCCAGTCGAGCGAGCCCGGTCAGACCGTCGACATCGGCCTCTGGGCGTGGTCGCGGCACCCGAACTACCTCGGCGAGTTCTTGTTCTGGGTGTCGATCCTGCTGTTCGGTATCGCCGCAGCCCCTGCTGACGCATGGTGGTTGTGGATCGGTGCGGGCGCGATGTTGGCCATGTTCCTCGGGGCGAGCATTCCGATGATGGAAGAGCGCAGTCTTGAACGGCGCCCGGCCTACGCCGACGTCATCGCGCGTGTGCCCAAGTTTCTGCCGGTGCCCCGGCCCAGCTCCCGAACCAGCCACGGCGCGAGGCGAAGCGGGTGAGTTCAGCAGCGCCACATTCTCACAACCGCACAACTCGGCGCGTCGTGGTCGCAGGCATGGGTGATTCCGGTGTGCTCACCGCGATGCACCTCGCGCGCCGAAGCAGCGTCGTCGCAGTCTCGCTGCGGCCCGCACTGGTCAGCGGGCAGGAGGTAGGACTGCGGATCGCCTACCCGGACCGGTGGGCGCGCGACTACCGTGTCGAGTTCGAGCGGATGCGTCGACTCGATCCCGTCGACATCCGCCACGGGCAGATCCTCGATCTCGACCCCGACCGGCGAACGCTTCGACTGCGCACACCACCTGGTCCGGTCGAAGAGATCACCTACGACGCGCTCGTCATCGCGACAGGTGTCGCCAACGGATTCTGGCGCCAGCCGGTGCTCGAGGACAGCGACGACGTCGACACCGCGCTGCACAACGTGCACGGCCGCCTGGCCCACGCGCAGTCGATCGCGGTCGTCGGCGGCGGAGCAGCGGCGTGCAGTTCGGCCGCCCAACTGCGTCGACGCTGGCCGGAGAAGCGTGTCGCGCTCTACCATCCCGGCGATCTACCACTCCCCCGACACCACGACCGCACACGCCGAAAGGTCTCACGACGACTGGAGTCGTCGGGCGTCGACCGACAGGGCGGACATCGGGCGGTGCTACCACCCGATACCGAGCTCGAAGCCATCGGCGCCGGGTCGATCCACTGGAGCACCGGACAAGCGGCAGTCGACGCGGACGCGATCATCTGGGCGGTCGGTCGGGTATCACCGAACACGACGTGGCTCCCCTCGGACATGCTGACGGACCGCGGGTTCGTTCGCGTCGACGATGATCTCGGCGTGCCCGGGTACCGGGGAGTGTTCGCCGTCGGGGATGTCGCCGACACCGATCCGCTGCGCGGCTCGGCTCGCAACCGCGCCGACCGCCTGGTGGCCCGCAACGTCCTCGCCTACCTCGACGGCCGCGGGACTCGCCGGTACCATCCGGCGCAGCACCGGTGGGGGTCGGTGTTCGGGCCCAGCGACAACGGGTTGGACGTGTTCTCCCCCAACGGAATCCGCTTCCGATTCCCACGATGGACCGTCGACACGGTACTGCAGCCGCTGATCGTGCGGCGCGGCATCTACGGTGGGGTGCGGCGGAGCGGTGGCGTGCGGCGGGGCGGGGTCAGTGCGCAGCGTCGTGGTCGAGAGTGACTCTGACCCGCACCGATCCCTTGCTGTCCTTCGATGCGACGGCGTGACCCGTCCGGTTCTCTCCGTCGAGGGTCACGCTGATCGGTGCGCCGTCGCCGGTGAAGTTGCGCCACCACGTCTTTCGGTCGGGCATGGCGACGCCGATCGTGACCGTGTCGCCCGATCGCACATAGTTCACCGGAAAGGTGACGTGCTTACCGGACTTGCGGCCCGTGTACGACACAGTGGTGAATGCACGGCCGAGCAGGCCGTCGAGTCCGGGGATGCGCAGGAGTGGGAGGACGACCGTCCTGTTGACCGCGCCTGCCACCCGCTGAAACCGGTTGGGCCCGTCGGACTGGCTCGTCTGGTTCACGACGTCTCCTTCGCTGTGACTGATCGAGCAGGTTCGATGATCAAGGTCCGGGTGGCGAGAGCCGGAGACCGCACTGTTGCCACCCGGGTATCGGGTTTGCGGCCGGTGCGAACCTGCGAGACCGTAAACCCCGCACTAGCCAGCCGCGTCTGTGATGCTTCGATATCGGTTGTCGCCCAAGCGATCCCCCACAGTGCGATCGGCGGGGCCAGCAGGTTGCGTCCGGTCGGTTCGAGACCGTTGGGGGTGACAAGGACTTCGACGATGAGGTCGTCTGCGCGGAAGAACAATTGGCGCAGTCCCTCGTCGACGTGCCTGTCGAGACGAAAGTCGAGGCCGAGAGTGGAACCGAACAGCGCCACCGCGTGGTCACGGCCGGCAGCCTGGAACACGAGATGGTCGATGCCGGAGATGTCACCCGCGCTGAGCGTCGCGTGGGGCCGGGGTTTGCGGTACTCGGTCACCCCGACCGGAAGTCCATCGACGTGGATTGTTGCGGTTTCGCGGTGGTGGGCGTCGAGTCCCCGTCGTTCCAGCAGTGTCTGCCACGACGACGCGTCTGCGACGTCGAACAACACGCGGTGCCCGAGCTGACTGCGGTCGAATCGCAGCGTCGCGTTCGACGTGGCGTACTCGTCTGCGCTGTCGTCGCGCGCGAGAAGACGTCGGTATGCGTCGGTGGTCGCGGTGAGATCGTCAACAGCCAATTCGACTACGGTCACGAGCGTTTCCGCCTGCGCCGCTTGTCCGGAATCTCCACTGCCCTGCTAGTGAGATGCCAAGAGCCGCAGACACATTCATAGGAACGCAGCGTCGGGCCCGAACGTCCGGCCGCACGGATCCGGGTGACCGCGGCGTCGACCTCGTGCACGTCGCGGTAGGCGTCCTTCTCCGGTGTCGGACAGGCCGCCGTGGGAGACGACCCACTCTGCGAAGAACGTGTCTGGGAGGACCGAGAGGGCGACGAGCGCCTGTGCCCGGAGTGCGCGGTGCCCGCCTCGATACGCCGATAGAACTCGTCGAGTTCGTCGTCGGCGAACGGCGGCACCACAACTCCTCTCGTCGGACGTGACACCACGACCGCGTTGCGGCCGTCAACCTCAGCGTGCCATCCAGATCCTGCTGCGGACCACCTCGCGCATCCGAGCAAGTTGACCCTTCGAAAGGGTAACCGGTGGTTCGGCGTTCAGCAGGTGCTGGACCTGTGTGAAGAAGTCGCGGTCGGACAGTCCGAACTGCGAGCTGATCTCGCGCGACGAACCCCCACCGAGTGCGTACCAGCTCTGCTCGAAGTCGAGCATCTGACGCTGAGTCGGATCCATAAAGTACTCACTCTTTGTGCTGTGACCTGTGTCGATCATTGGATGTGGTGGATGTGGAACGGGCCCCGGCGAATGTCCGTCGTCCCTGGTCTGGAAAGCGAGCCCACCGCTGTTAACGTCCTTTGTACACTCGGCCCGGCGCGATGGATACCCATTTGGCCATGCGGCGCAAAAACTCTCGGCCACCGCAAGGTAACGAGTTGTCATCGGACGCGCCAGAGGTTCGAGTGCGCCTCGGATCCAAGGGTCGTCGACCTATGCTGAGAATCATGGCTGAGCACTCGGCAAACAAGGCTTCTGTCTCGTCGACACCCGAACCGGGTCCCGACAAGGACGTGACCGTCAGTTCGACGTCGGCGGAGACTCAGCCGACATTCTCCGAGCGACTCGCCAAGGGAGCACGGAAGTTCCTCTTCGTCGCGATCGCCGTCGCAATCGCGGTGATCATCTATTTCATTCTCGCGGCGTTCCTGCCGCGCTGGTGGGCAGAGCAGATCGGTCGCAACGTCGACGGTTCGATGGGACGGGGAATCGGCAGTGGCCTGTCGATCGGGTTCGTTTGCACGTTTATCCCCATATCGTTGCTCGTTCTCGCGGTGGCGTTCAGGGGTCGGATGAAGAACGTCGTCTCGATCCTCTGTGTGGTGATCGGCGTTGTGGTCGCGATCCCGAATCTGCTGACACTGAGTATTCAGCTCGGCGACAACAATGCAGCACACGTGGGCAAGCAGATCCTCAACGTGCGGGCACCGGGATTTCGCGCGGCAAGCGCCTGGGGCGTGATCATCGCCGTGCTGGTCGCGATTCTGCTGAGCATCTTCGTCGTCATGTATCGGCGACGAGGTAAGAAGCTCAATCAGACGACCGGTGCCGATCAGAAAAAGCACAAGAAGTAGTCAGCGACCGCCGGCACGTGCACGCTGCTGGTCGCGGCGGTTCGCTACCACGCTGCTGAACAGTGCGGCGCTGATGAACACCACACCGATGAGTCCGGTCACGATGTCGTTGATGTGGAACTCGATGCTGAGCAGCAGGATCACGGCGAGTGCACCGATAGCCCAGTGAGCGCCATGCTCGAGGTAGCGATACGAGGCCAGCGTTCCGGTGCGGACCAGGTAGATCGTGATCGACCGAACGAACAGCGCGCCGATGAACCCGAGGCCCAAGGCGATGATGATCGGATCCGCGGTGATGGCGAACGCGCCGATGACGCCATCGAACGAGAACGATGCGTCGAGGACTTCGAGATAGAGGAACAGGAAGAATCCCGCTTTCCCGGTCGCTTTCGCTCCGGCGGACGGACCACCCTCGTGCAGGTCGGGATCGGACTGGAAAAGTGCGCTCAAGCCGTCGACCATGAGGTAGGTGACCATGCCGAGAATTCCGGCGATGAGGACTGTCGAGCGGATCGCGTCGGAAGCGAGGAACTCTGCGACCAGAACCAGGGTCACGGAGGCGAGGACGACCGGGAGGGCACTGAGCCGTCCGATCTTCGACATCGGACGCTCCAGCCACGTCAACCACGTCAGATCGCGATTGCTCAGGATGAAGTTGAGAAAGAGCATGAACAGGAACATCCCACCGAATGCTGCGATCTGCGGGTGCGCGTCGGTGAGAATCGTTTCATAGCTCGGGCTTCCGTCGGCGAAGTGGTCGGCATCGTCGGGCGGTGGGTTCATCGCAAGCCGGAACGCTTCGACAGGATTGAGCCCGGCCGTCACCCAGACGATCATGAGTGGGAAGAGCAGGCGCATCCCGAAAACGGCGATGATCATGCCAACGGTGAGGAACATGCGCTGCCAGAACGCACTCATCCGTTCCAGCACGGTGGCGTTGATGACTGCGTTGTCGAAGGACAGCGAGATCTCGAGAACACCGAGTATCGCGGCGAGGGCCACCGCCTCCCATCCCCCGTAGAAGAACGCGACGATGAGCGCGAGGGCGGTGACGACGATCGACAGCCCGAAGATGCGCCCTATCAACGGAGTCGCTCGGCGTCCTTGGCGAGCGTCACGACTTCTGCCGCGAGCTCGGCAACAGTGCTCGTGTCAGCGTTCTCGCCCACCGCTGTCGCGAGATCCTCCGCAGCGCAGCGCAGGGCGAAGAGACGGTCGCCGAAGTCGCTCACCTCTGCCTGAGTCAGAATCACGGCGTCGGAGGGAATAGAAGTGCCCTCCGTGAGCGCTCTTTGTTCATAGGCGCGTTGACGGCACGACCGCTTGCAATACTTGCGCCGACGTCCGTGCTCGGAGTCGACCATCGACTGGCCGCACCAGGCGCATGCGTAGGGGCGCCGCCGCGATCGGGTTGTACCGCTCGTCGTGTGCTCCACGTTGATGACCGTACCCAAGTCTCATCGTCGAGGTTTGTTCGGCGGCTCGGGGCTGCGTGTCGCCGGTGATGCGGAAGTGACGCGGTCGGCGCGTAGAATAGGAGTGTTGAGCGTTCGACAGCGCTCGAGAAACGAGAGGACACCGCCAAATGGCAGATCGAGTACTTCGGGGCAGCCGCCTCGGCGCGGTGAGCTATGAGACCGATCGTGATCACGATCTCGCTCCGCGACGAATCGTCCAGTACCGGACCGACAACGGAGAAATCTTCGACGTCCCCTTCGCCGACGACGCCGAGGTTCCGTCGAAGTGGCCGTGCAAGAACGGTATGGAAGGCACGATCCTCGAGGGTGCAGAGCCCGAGGAGAAGAAGGTCAAGCCTCCGCGAACGCACTGGGACATGTTGCTCGAGCGCCGAAGCGAAGACGAGCTCGAGGTGCTGCTCAATGAGCGGCTCGACCTCCTCAAGCAGCGTCGTCGCGGAGTCACCAACTGACGTACGCGTCTTAGATGACGCAGCAGCCGGGTGGAGTCAGTCATATGACTCCACCCGGCTGCTGCGTATCGGTGGTTCAGTGTGACCCTGTGCCCGTCTCGGGGTGACTCTGTGCCCGTCTCGGGCCGCCGATCGGCTTCGGACCCGTCAACTTCAAGGCCCGACCGTCTCACGGTCATCCCCGCTTGTGCAGCCCGATCTTGTGCAAGCGGTTCTCGATACCCCAGCGTGCGACGCTGGTGAATGCCTCTGCCATCACGCCACCGCTCATCTTCGACGAGCCGACCTCGCGCTCGGTGAAGGTGATCGGAACCTCGCGAACGTCGTAGCCGGCCTGGAGCGTGCGCCACGCCAGGTCGATCTGGAAACAGTAGCCCGCCGACTCGACCGTATCGAGGTCGATGGTCTCGAGTACCTTGCGCCGATATGCGCGGTAACCAGCGGTGATGTCGTGCACGTTGGTGCCGAGTGCCACACGTGCGTAGGTGTTGGCACCTCGCGAGAGAACCTCGCGGTACCTGGGCCAGTTCACGAGCTTGCCGCCGGGAACATAGCGCGACCCGATCGCGAGGTCGGCTCCGTCGTTCACCGCGTCGAACAGGCGGTACAACTGCTCGGGTGCGTGGCTGCCGTCGGCGTCCATCTCGACGATGACCGCGTAATCGCGGTGCAGGCCCCATTCGAAGCCGGCGAGGTAGGCCTTGCCGAGGCCGTCCTTCTCGACGCGGTGCATCACATGGATACGACCCTCGTCATCGCCCTCGGCGAGTTCGTCGGCTACGTCGCCGGTGCCGTCGGGACTGGAATCATCGACGATCAGCACGTGGACGCCCGGCATGGCTGTCTGCACCCTCGACACAATTCGGGGAAGGTTCTCGCGCTCGTTGTACGTGGGGATGACGACCAGTGCGCGCGCGCCGTCGGATGCGACAATCCCGCCCTCGTCTTGGCTGGTCGCATCTCCGCTACCCGTTGTCACCACGCTCCTCCGACTCCCTTGCATCACCCTGTGCGACCGGTGTGCCACCGGCGCGGACCCCAAAAGGCCCGAGAGTGAACCTATAACGACGCGTCAGGACGACCAAAAGCCCACCCACCGTCACCACGACGATGATCCACTGTGGCCATGCCCCGAGGACGGTCGCGACGGTCTTGGCCGAGTGCAACGGTAAGCGATCGGCGAGTACCGCCGGGGTGAACACGCCCGACTCACGTGAGATGGATCCGTCGGGCTCGATGATCGCGCTCACTCCGCTGGTCGCTGCGACGACGACTGCCCGGCCGTGTTCGACGGCCCGGAACTGCGACATCGCGAGCTGCTGATAGGTCATTTCCGTTTTGCCGAAGGTGGCGTTGTTCGTCGGGACGTAGAGGATGCGGGCGCCGTCGTCGACTGCGGCTCGAGCCGACCTGTCGAAAGCGATTTCCCAGCACGTGGAGACACCGACGGTGATGTTGCCGGAGCGTCCGGGGACGGTGATCGCCGACGGACCGGTTCCGGGACGGAAGTTGCCGGCCATCGACGCGTACGACGAAAACATGCTGAAAAACGGACGCCAGGGCAGGTACTCACCGAACGGCTGAACAATGTGCTTGTCGTAGCGGGCGACGGGTCCGTTCGCGCCGTCCCACACCAGGACGGAGTTCGTCGGCCGACCGTCGGAATTCATCACGAGCGTCCCGACGAGGATCGGCGCACCAACGGAAATCGATGCGTCGGTGATCTCTTGCGCGGCGTCGGCGTTGGTGAGCGGCGAGATGTCAGAGGCGTTCTCTGGCCACGCCACGAAATCGGGCTGTTCGGCGGTTCCCGCCCGCACGGCGTCGGCAAGACGCATGGTCTCCCGAACGTGATTGTCGAGAACAGCCCTGCGCTGGGCGTTGAAGTCGAGGCCGAGTCTTGGCACATTCCCCTGCACCGCAGCCACCTGAACCGACGACGACGCGACGTTGCGGTCGAGTGTGTCGGGGGTCAGGGCGATCGCCGCGATAGGCCCCACAAGGGCCAACACGACCGCCAACGCCGCAGCGCGTGCCACTGATCCGCTGCCCGTCACGACCCGCGTGACGAGGACGATGATGAGCCAGGCCACCGCTGCGCCGAGCAACGCGACGGCGGCTGAGACGCCCGGCGCACCCAGGATGGATGCGAGCGGTAGTAGCGGTCCGTCGACCTGGCTGAATGCTGCTCTCCCCCAAGGGAATCCGCCGAACGGAACAGACGAACGAAGAGCCTCGACAGTGACCCACGACAGTGCAAACCACAGCGGTGGGCACGGGAGTCGCATGGTCAACACAGCGCACACACCGAAGAGTGCCGAGAACACCGCGAGCACGACGGACAAGGCGATCCACGGAAGCGGTCCCACGTACACGCCGATCCACGGCAGCAGCGGGATATAGAACGCCAGCCCGTAGATGAATCCGACGACAGCGCCGAGGCGGGCGCGGATCGGCCCGGAGAGCGCCACGAAGAGCAGGCCCATCGAGATGACCGCCATGAACCACCAGTTGCGCGGTGGGAACGCCGACCACATCGCCAGTCCCGCTACGACAGCCAGAGCCGCACGCACGAGGAGTGGGGTCCAGCGGGCACCAGCCAGCCTCGACCAGAGTCGATCGGTGTGCTCGGAGGTGTCGGTCCGGGTGGCGGACGACTCCTTTGGGGTCACCGAGTCGTCGAGGCCCGGCGTCTTGTCGTGTGGTGAACTGTCATCTACCGCGTCGTTGTCTACGGCGTTCTTGTGTACGGCGTTCTTGTGTACGGCGTCGTTGTCTACCGAGTCGCTCACCGGTCAGTGAACCTCGGCGCGGTAGATGTCGCGACCACGGTGCACAGTCCGGACGCATCGTGGCAGCGCGCAGCCGGGAGAGACGTCGGGAAGTGCGGGCACTCGTGATCGTGGGTCCAGCGACCAGCGCTGCACGCTCTCGTGCGATCCGGCAACGACGAGCTCGTCGACTTCCCAGACCGCGTAACTTGCCGGTGCCCCGACCGCCAGTGTGCCGGTGAGTCCGTCATTGATTCCTCCCGCGCGCCAGCCGCCTCGTGTCGAGGCCGCGAACGCACCGCGCGCCGAGATGGCGTTCCGAGGCTGATGATGATGGACGGCCGCGCGTATGGTCATCCACGGATCCATCGCGGTGACCGGTGAATCCGACGAAAAGGCCATGGCCACGCCAGCTTTGGCGAGCGCGGCAAAATCGTTCATCCGAGCGGCACGTTCGTCGCCGAGACGCTGTGCGTACAGGTTTCCCGGTGCGCCCCACTGCGCATCGAACTGTGGCTGCATGCTCGCGACGACGCCACACGCGGCCAGCGTCTGAGCCTGGGAGGCGTCGACCATCTCCGCATGTTCGACCCGGTGAGCGCGCGACGCGAGCGCGGGCGTGCCGAACTCGGCCGCGAGCGTGTCAAGTGCACCCACCACCGTCGCCGTTGCCGCATCGCCGATCACGTGAAAGCCAGCTTGCAGCCCTGCTTCGGTACATGCGCGAAGGTGGTCGAGAACGGTCTCTGGCGAGAGGTAGTCGATACCGGTGACGTCGGGTGCATCGTGGTAGGGCTCGAGGAGCCACGCCGTCCGCGAGCCGACCGCTCCGTCGATGAAGAGATCGCCGCCGAGCGCGTCGGCGCCGGTGATCGCGACGAGTTCGCGAGCGTGATCGGCGTTCTGCGCGGCCTGCCCCCAATAGCGTCGGACCTCGACGGCATGGTCGAGTTCGCCGATGGCGAGGAAGTCGTCGAGACCACTGATGTCGGGTCCGCCGTTCTCGTGGATCGCGACGATTCCCATCGCCGCGGCAGCGTCGAGTGCGCGCAGTTGTGCGCGGGTCCGCGACGCGGGACTCAGTAACGATCGTGCGGCACCGCGCACGAGGTGATGTGCCTCGGCGATCAGCGGTTCCTCCGGGTGGTAGCCCTGCGCGTCCTCCAAGCCGATGACGAGGCGTCGCAGCGCTGTCGACGCGACGGCGGAATGTTCGTCGACTCGGGCGAGGTAGACCGGACGATTGCCGACGATCGCGTCGATGTCGGCGGTTGTCGGGAACCGACCGTCGGAGATCTCGGCGCCCGACCAGGTCGAACTGTCCCAACCACGGCCCCAGATGAGGTCGCCTTCGTCGACGGTCGACACGGCGTCGGCGAGCATTCGGAGGCAGTCGGTGCGCGAGACGGCGTCGTTGAGGGTCAGTCCCGTGAGCGCAAGACCCGTCGACGTCAGATGCACATGTGCGTCGACGAATGCGGGTGCTACGAAATGCCCTTCCAGATCGGTCACCGTGGCGTCGGGATGAAGTGCCCTCCCGACGTCGTCTGCGCCCACCCAGGTCACGACGCCGTCAGTGACGGCAAGGGCTGTCGCGTCGGGGGTTGCAGAGGAATAGACGGTCCCACCAAGGAGCAGTTCGGTTGCCACGGTTGTTCAGTGTGCTCCCTGTGGGGAGGCCGGTGCGTCAGTGGCCCCGGGGGAGCTGCGGCTGGTCGGCCGACCAGCCGGTTGACGAGTTCGGTGTGGAGTAGGCGGGATCGTCGACGACGGTGCCGTCGATGACGGTGCCCCGCTTGACCCATGCCGGTCCGTAGGCACCCGCGCGGGTCATCGCCGACATCATCGTGCGTGTGCCGACTGCGGCCAGCACCGGACGCAGGACGCGTCGCGTCGGCGGAAGGAGCGCGATGGTTCCGACAACGGTGGACACCAGGCCGGGCGCGATCAGCAGGATCGACGAGGCTCCCACCACGGCGGTGTCGGCCAGCGGGGCACGAGCGTCGACTTCATTGCGCGAGGCGCGACGGAGTTCACCGAACACCTTGCGGCCCTGCCAGCGAAGGATGAGGAAGCCGACGAAGGAGGCCAGGATGGTGATCAACACCGCCCAGGCGAAGCCGAGCGTCATGACCATGGCCACGAACACGGCGATCTCGATCACGAGGTAGACGAGGAAGTACGGGAAGCGCATGGGTGTGCCTTTCTGGTCCGATGCAGGTGAGTTTCGACACCCGACGCCGCATCGGAGATGTGCATTCAGTGTTTCCAACGAACGAGCACCCGATTTTGCTCCCGGGCAGCGCCCTGGTTGACACTCTTCTGTTCGAGATGAGCTGGCCGGTCGGCTACGTAGGGTTCTGGTCGTCTGTGCTCCGGTCAGATGCATCGCGCATTGCTCCGAGAAACCGTCCAATGACAGCGAGTTCGTCGCTGCTGAACTCGTCAAGTGCCGTCAGCGCGTCGTCCACGAGCGTCCCGAAGAACTCCCGACCCGTGTCACGAGCACGATCGGTGACGGAGAGCAGGACCTTGCGTCTGTCCCCAGGGTCGCTGGTGCGCTCAATGAGGCCGGCCCGTTCGAGTCGGTCGAGCACAGACGTAATGGTCGCCGAGTTCACTCCTCCAAGTTTTCTCCCCAGCCAGGCCGGGGTCGCAGGCTCTGCGTCGCGTTCGGCGTCGAGCAGTGCAATCAGTGCGCGTAGATCGGTTGGATGAAGGTCCACTGTTCTTGCGAACCGCGCTCCTCGAATGTCCAGGTCAGTCATAAGCGCACGCAACTGACGGATCAGCAGGTACCGCGGTCCATTCTCATCTGCGCGCTCACGGGAAGTCACGGTTCTCGACCTTAGCGCCACGATGGTATAGCTTGATCGACAAGTAACTAGATTGTCGAGGTAACTATGCGCGAGACGACACCCTTTCTGGCCTCACCCGTAGGCAGACGATTCTCCGAGGCATATGACTCACTCATCAATCGTTGGCCACCGGGTACCCGTCGGTTCGATCTCGCGACGCCGTACGGCAGCACGCACGTCGTCGCTTCGGGTCCCGATTCAGGTCGACCACTCGTTCTGCTTTCGGGTTCCGGGGCAACGCTGACGGAGTGGCACTCGGTGATCGAACAACTCAGTCGCCGACACCGCGTCTATGCGGTCGACATCCCGGGTCAGGTCGGTGCGTCAACACCGTCGAGCACGCCTATCTCGTCAGTCCCCGACCTCCTGGACTGGCTTGCTGTCACGGTGTCGACGCTCGGCGTCGACACACCGACGTTCATAGGCCATTCGTACGGGGCGATGATCGCTCTCGCGTTCGCCGGTGGTGGTTTCCCGACGGACGGGCTGATCCTGGTCGAACCCAACTCGGTCTTCGGTGGTATGCGCACCGGGTACCTCGTCCATGCATTGCCGATTCTCCTGTCTCCCAACGAGAACCGCGAACGACGGTTTCTGGAGTGGGAAACCGGGCGCAGACCGCTCGATGAGGCGTGGTCAGACGTAGCCGCACTCGGCGCAACGATGCCGACGACGAAACTCGTCATACCTCGGCGCCTGCGGTCCGTGCGACCGCAGGTCAGGCACCGCGCTGTCATCCTTGCGAAGGAGAGCCGAGTGCACGACGTTGCTCGCATCGCGGAAAACGTCCACTCCACGTGGTCCGGTGCACAGGTCGAGATAGTCGCTGATGCAACGCACCACAGCCTGCCGATGTACCCGAGCGTCTTCGGCGACGTGCTTTTGGCCGCACTCGATGAATCCGGGCGTTAGCACACGCTTATGGCCACCAGCTATTCCGACCGGCCCTCGATCTCGCCCTCGGCTTGCAGGTACACCGCCCGCAACTGATCGAGCATTGCGGCGGGCGGCGCCTCCCACATGTCGCGGTCGACGGCCTCGAGAAGGCGCTCAGCGATGCCGTGCAATGCCCACGGATTCGACTGATTCATGAACTCCTGATTGCGCTCGTCGAGCACGTAGGACTCGGTGAGCTTCTCGTACATCCAGTCGGCGACGACGCCGGTCGTGGCGTCGTACCCGAACAGATAGTCGACGGTGGCCGCCATCTCGAAGGCACCCTTGTATCCGTGGCGCTGCATCGCGGAGATCCACCGGGGATTGACGACCCGTGCACGGAACACGCGACTTGTCTCCTCCGACAGCGTGCGTGTTCGGACGGAGTCGGGCCGCGTCGAGTCGCCGATGTATGCCTCCGGGGATGTGCCGGTCAGTGCCCGGACCGTTGCCACCATCCCGCCGTGGTACTGGAAGTAGTCGTCGGAGTCGGCGATGTCGTGCTCGCGGGTGTCGGTGTTCTTCGCGGCCACCTTGATCCTGCGATAGGCCGAGCGCATGTCGTCGACTGCCGCGACGCCGTCGAGTTCGCGGCCGTACGCATAGCCGCCCCACTCGGTGTAGAAGCGTGCGAGGTCCTCGTCGCTGCGCCAGTCACGAGAATCGATGAGTTGCAACAGACCCGCTCCGTAGGTTCCGGGTTTGGAGCCGAAGATCCTGGTCGTCGCCCGCCGTTGGTCGCCGTGCTCGGCGAGTGCCGCGCGGGCGTGCGCCGCGACGAAGTTCTGGTCATCGGGTTCGTCGGCCGACGCCGCGAGTGCGACGGCGTCGTCGAGCATGGTCACGACGTGCGGGAACGCGTCACGGAAGAAGCCGGAGATCCTGACGGTGACGTCGATGCGCGGACGACCGAGCTCGTCGAGCTCGATCAGTTCGAGATCGCGGACCCGCCGTGACGCCTCGTCCCAGATCGGCATGACGCCGAGGAGCGCGAGGATCTCGGCGACGTCGTCGCCCGAGGTACGCATTGCGCTGGTGCCCCACGCCGAAAGCCCCACGGAGGCAGGGTATTCACCGTGGTCGGTGAGGTATCGCTCCAGCAGGCTGTCGGCCATCGCTCGTCCCGTTTCCCATGCGAGCCGAGACGGGACCGCCTTGGGGTCGACGGAGTAGAAGTTGCGGCCCGTCGGCAACACGTTGATCAGTCCGCGCAGCGGCGAACCGCTCGGGCCTGCGGGAATGAAGCCGCCGTCGAGTGCGTGCAGAATGCGCGGGATCTCTCCGGCGGTCTGCCGCAGTCGCGGAACCACTTCTGTTGCCGCGAAACGCAATACGTCGCCGACAGCCGCGGGATGGCCGGACGCCGCATCCTCGACGGCCGACGCCGACCACTCCCCTTTCGCGCACGCTGCCACAAGGTCGCGTGCGGTGGCTTCGACGGTGTCGACGTCGTTACGCACGGAGTCTGCGCCTTCGTCGAGTCCAAGCGCTTCACGTAGGCCGGGCAACGCCTCTGTGCCGCCCCACAATTGGCGGGCGCGCAGCATCGCGAGCACGAGATCGACTTCGGCGTCATCGACCGGGGGTTCGCCGAGAACATGCAGGCCGTCGCGGATCTGCACATCCTTGATCTCGCACAACCAGCCGTCGACGTGCAACAGCATGTCGTCGAAGACCTCTTCGTCGGGCCGCTCGGTGAGGCCGAGGTCGTGGTCCATCTTCGCGGCCGTCAGCAGCGTCCAGATCTGCTGGCGGATCGCGGGGAGCTTCGCGGGATCGAGAGTCGAGATGTTCGCGTGCTCGTCGAGGAGTTGTTCGAGTCGTGCGATGTCACCGTAGGACTCGGCCCGCGCCATCGGGGGGATCAGGTGGTCGACGAGTACCGCGTGCGCTCGACGCTTGGCCTGGGTGCCCTCGCCCGGATCGTTGACCAGGAACGGATAGATGAGCGGGACGTCGCCGAGCGCGGCATCGGTGCCGCAGTGCGCCGACATTCCCAGTGTCTTGCCCGGCAGCCACTCGAGGTTGCCGTGTTTGCCGATGTGCACGATCGCATCGGCGCCGAAGCCCGGGATGTCATGTGCGGAACCGGCTCTACCGGCGAGCCAGCGATAGGAGGCGAGGTAGTGATGCGAGGGCGGAAGGTCGGGGTCGTGATAGATCGCGACAGGATTCTCACCGAACCCGCGCGGCGGCTGCACCATGATCGCCACATTGCCGAATGTCAGTGCTGCGACGACGATCTCGCCGTCGGAGCTCTGCGATCGATCGACAAAGAGATCGCCCGGCGCAGGCCCCCAGTGCTGTTCGACGCCGTGCCGCAGTTCCTCCGGCAGCGTCGCGAACCACCTCTCGTAGTCGGTGGCGCTGACGCGAATCGGGTTGGCAGCCAAGGTCTCCTCGGTCAGCCAGTCGGAGTCCTGGCCGCCACGGTCGATGACCGCGTGGATCAGTGCGTCCGAATCATCCTCAGCCAGACCGGGAATCGCGTCCGGGCCCGATTCCGGACCGATGTCGTAGCCTGCCGCGCGCAACGCATCCAGCAGACGTAGGAGGCTGCGGGGTGTGTCGAGGCCGACAGCGTTACCGATGCGTGCGTGCTTGGTGGGATACGCCGACAACATCAGTGCAATCCGACGATCCGCGGGTGCGATATGCCGTAACCGGGCGTGCGACACCGCGATTCCCGCAACCCGGGCGCATCGCTCGGTGTCGGGTTGATACCAGGGCAGCCCGTTCTCGTCGAACTCCTTGAAGGAGAACGGCACGGTGATGATGCGGCCGTCGAATTCCGGAACAGCCACCTGAGTCGCGACGTCGAGCGGCGAGAGACCGTCGTCGTTGGCCTCCCAGTCGGCTCGTGGCCCGGTGAGACACAGTCCCTGCAGGATGGGGATGTCGAGCGCGGCGAGGCGCTCGATGTTCCACGCCTCGTCGTCTCCTCCGGCCGACGCCGTGGCGGGTGTCGCACCACCGGCGGCGAGGACGGTGACCACGAGTGCGTCCGCGGTGGCGAGTAACTCGATGAGGTCGTCTGGTGCGGTGCGCAGCGAGGCGCAGAAGATCGGGATCGGCCGCGCGCCCTGCTGCTCGATCGCCGCGCAGAGTGCTTCGATGTACCGCGTGTTCCCTGCGAGGTGCTGTGCTCGGTAATAGAGGACACCGATCACCGGCGCGGTGTCGGGAACAGCTCTGGTCGGCTGCCGCTCGAGAACTCCCCAGCCAGGAGTCTGTTCGGGGGGTTCGAACCCGTACCCGGACAGCAGCACCGTGTCGGACAGGAAGTTGTGCAGGTTGGTGATGTTGGGCACCCCGCCGAAGGCGAGGTAGTTGTGGGCGTCCGCGGCCACACCGGCGGGCACCGTCGACAGGGCCATCAGGTCGGGATCGGGTTGCTGCTCGCCGGAGAGGACGACCACCGGCTTCCCGACGGCGAGGACGGCGTCGAGCCCCTCCTCCCAGGCGCGGCGGCCACCGAGGATGCGAACGACGGTCAGGTCGGCGTCGGCGACCATGCCCGGAACGTCGTCGAGCAGGATTCGTGACGGGTTCGCGACGCGATACTCCGCGTCGCTGGCGTCAGCGGTGATGAGATCGGTGTCCGATGTGGACAGCAGCAGGATCATCGCAACTCCTCGGACTCCGACTCGCGCGGAGACATGTGGAACACAGGTCCGAGGTCGCAGGTCTGGCTTCGCAGGAGCCCGCTGCTCTCGCGTCACAGTGGCGCGACCGCGCCGGAATCGCACCGGCTTCCGCGCACCTCGTGCGGCTCAGCCTAGTGGAGAGCGTTCCGCGACGGTCGCACACGTCCCGCGCAGCTTCGCACCCGTCTGCCGACGCCTACGCTGGATACCGTGCGTGACCCCGCCTCCCCTTCGTCACACGGCCAGTCCCGTGAGCTCACCGGTGAGTCGTCGTCGGGGCGAACAGTGTCTGACCGATGCCCCGGAGTCTTCACCCCGCACCCGGCCGCCGACGGCGCACTGGCGCGTGTTCGCCTGCTCGGTGGATCGATCACGCCCGAGCAACTCGCGGTGCTCGCGCATGTGGCCGCACAGTACGGCGACGGTTTCGTCGATCTGACGGGGCGCGCGAATGTGCAGATACGCGGCATCACCGATGTCGACGCTGTCGCCGATGCGCTCGTCGACGCCGGACTGGTGCCGAGCACCACGCACGAGAAGGTACGCAACATCGAGGTCAGTCCCTTCACCGGACGCGTCGGCGGCCTTGCTGATCTGCGTCCCCTGGCGCGCGAACTCGACGACGCACTCCGCTCCGATCACAGCCTCGCGGGGCTATCCGGCCGGTTCCTCTTCGGCCTCGATGACGGACACACCGACATCGCGGTTGGCGGCACCGACATGTGCGCCGTCGCGCGCAGCGGCACCGATGGATCGCCCGGTTTCGACATCGTCGTCGACGGCGAGATCGCAGGCTCGGCCGCCGACGACTCTGCCGTCACACAGGCGTTGCTGGGTGTCGCGCATGACTTCCTCGAGTTGGCAGACGGTGCGTGGCGGATCGCGGATCTGCCGCCGTCCGCGCGTCGCGACTTGATGAGGGTGACCCGGGGCCGACTCGACCCGCCACTCGAGCCAGGAGCTCTCACAACGACGGGCGGCGATCCCCGAGTGGGGTGGTTCGACCAGGACGACGGCCGCGTGCTGCTCGGCGCAGTCGTCGAACTCGGTCGTCTGCCCGCGCGTCTCGCCGAATTCATCGCAGCCGTCGAAGCGCCGGTGGTGTTCACGCCAGACCGTGAGATCCTCGTCTGCGATCTCGGCGAGGGGGTTGCCGAGACCGTGGTGCGTGTACTCGCCCCAATGGGACTCATCTTCGATGCCGCGTCACCGTGGGCACAGATCAGCAGCTGCGCCGGCGCACCCGGCTGCTCGCGCGGGCTCGCCGAGGTACGCGCCGACGTGAGTGAACGAGTCGAATCTGGGCTGCCGGTCACCGAGCGTGAACACTGGGTGGGCTGCGACCGTGGATGTGGGTCGCCACGCGAACCGCACCTGCGGGTCGAGGCAACCGGCGCCGGATACCGACGCACACACGAGTGAGGATCAGGTCCGCTCGACCACCCCGATAGGGTTGAACAACTATGCCCGAATACCTACGCGACGCCGCCGAGATCTACCGGCAGTCTTTTGCCACAATCCGAGCCGAAGCCGATCTGTCCGGATTCGCACCGGATGTCTCCGGGGTCGTCGTACGCATGATTCATGCGTGCGGCGAAACGGATCTGACGACGAACGTCGTCGCGACAGGCGACGTCGTATCCGCGGCACGGTCGGCTCTCGAGGCGGGTGCGCCGATCCTGTGCGACTCGACGATGGTCGCCAGCGGGGTGACACGTAAGCGCTTGCCCGCCGACAACGAGGTGCTGTGCTACCTCGCGGAACCCGGCTTGCCTGCGCTCGCCGAGCAGTTGTCGACCACACGGACCGCCGCGGCCGTCGAGTATTGGCGTGACCGGCTCGACGGCGCGGTCGTCGCGATCGGCAACGCACCGACCGCGTTGTTCGCGCTCCTCGACATCATCGATGCCGGCGCACCACGTCCGGCAGCGATAGTCGGTGCGCCCGTCGGATTCATCGGGGCCGCGGAATCCTGTGCGGCACTGGCGAACCGCGACGATCTCGAGTTCATCACCGTCACCGGACGTCGGGGTGGATCGGCCATCGTCGCCGCGGCGATCAACGCACTGGCGAGCGCACAGGAATGATGTCATGAGCACATCACCCGAGACGGGGAACACATCGCGCAAGGCGGGCTCCGGAAAACTCTGGGGCGTCGGACTCGGTCCCGGTGACAGCGAGTTGGTCACGGTCAAGGCCGCACGTGTCATCGCTGAGGCTGATGTCATCGCGTATCACAGTGCGCGCCACGGAAACAGCATCGCCCGGGGCGTCGCCGAGCCATATCTGCGTGGCGATCAGATCGAAGAGCGGCTGATGTATCCGATCACGGTCGAGACCACCGATCATCCGGGCGGCTACCGTGGCGCCTTGAACGACTTCTACACCGACAGTGCCGAAATTCTCGCGGCGCATCTGCGGGCAGGACGGGATGTCTGTCTGCTGGCCGAGGGCGATCCGCTCTTCTTCAGTTCGTACATGCACATGCACAAGCGCCTCGCCGACGACTTCGACGCCGAAATCGTGCCCGGCGTGACGTCGGTGAGCGGGGCCTCCGCGGCGCTGGGCATCCCACTCGTCGAAGGTGAGGAGACGCTGACCGTTGTGCCGGGAACACTCCCGGTCGACGAGTTGACTGCGGAGTTCGCCGGCGCCGACGCCTTCGCGGTGCTCAAGCTGGGTCGGACCTTCTCGACGGTGCGCACAGCCCTCGAACGCGTCGGACGGCTCGACGAGGCGTGGTACGTGGAACGGGCATCAACCGCGGCACAACGTGTCCTACCCGTGAGCGAGGTCGATCCGACGGACGTCCCGTACTTCTCGATGGTCGTCGTGCCGGGCCGGCGCAACAATCCGCGTTTCGATCCGACGGAGCTCGGGACCGGCGAAGTCGTGGTGGTCGGCCTCGGGCCGGGGGCCGCGTCGCAGACAACGCCGCAGGTGCGCGCCGAATTGTCCTCCGCAACTGACCTTGTCGGCTATCGAACCTATCTCGCGCGCGTCACGCCTCGGCCGGGGCAGCGGGTGCATGCCAGCGACAACCGTGTAGAGGCAGAGCGCGCAGAATTCGCGCTCGACCTCGCCTCCCGGGGTGCCCGCGTGGCCGTCGTGTCCTCCGGTGACCCGGGTGTGTTCGCGATGGCGGCGGCCGTCGCCGAGGTCGCGGCGCAATCGCGCTGGGCGGACGTGCCCGTCCGCGTGGTACCGGGGGTGACAGCAGCAACCGCGGTCGCCGCGGTTGCCGGTGCCCCGTTGGGGCACGACTTCGCCGTCATCTCACTGTCGGACAGGCTCAAGCCGTGGGAGCTGATCGAGGCGAGGATTCGGCATGCGGTTCAGGCCGATCTGGTGATCGCCGTCTACAACCCCGGCTCACAGAGCAGGACGTGGCAGGTGCCGCGCCTGCATGATCTGCTGCGCGAGATGGTTCCCGACAACCGTGTGATCATCGTCGGGCGCGATGTCGGCGGACCGGAACAGGCTCTGTCGGTGACTACTGTCGGCGCGTTCGATCCGTCGATCGTCGACATGCGCACGATGCTCATCATCGGATCGTCGGCGACGACGATTGCCGAGCGCAGCGGCGGTCGTCTGGTTTTCACACCGCGTCATCACAGCGTCTGACCATCTCAGCGTCTCATTGACTCAGGGCTGACCGGCAAGCAGATCTCGGACGAGCCCGACGGCGGCTTCTACGTCCTCGACGGCGCGCGTCGTGGGCTTGCTCGGACGGTCGACCATCACGACCTCGATGCCGAGAGTCCTTGCGGCGTCGAGCTTTGCGCGAGTCATGTCGCCGCCACTGTTCTTCGTGACGAGCACGTCGATGCCGTGCTCACGCATCAGCGCCATTTCGTCGGATAGACGATACGGGCCACGCGACCGGATTACTGTGTGGTGCATCGGCATAGCGGTCTGCGGTGGGTCAACGACCCGGATGAGAAACCACGCGGACGTGTTCTCGGCGAAGGCGTCGACGTCCTGCCTTCCTGTGGTCAGGAATACGCGGGCTTGTCGATCGTCGAGATAGCTTGCGGCGCTGCGTATGTCCGGTACCCGAATCCAGGTATCTACGTCACCCGGCGACCACGGTGCGCGGCACAGCCGGACGAGAGGCAGTGCGAGGTCGTGGGTTGCAGCAGCGGCGTTGGCGCTGATGCCACTCGCGAAGGGGTGTGTCGCATCCACGACGACGCGAATGGCGTTGTCGCGCAGCCATGTCCGTAGACCGGCCACTCCCCCGAAACCTCCGATGCGTACGGCGCCGACGGGCAGTCGCGGCTCGGCAACCCGGCCGGCAAGTGAACTGATCACGGCAATGTTCTCGGCGATGAGTCCGGCGGCCAGCGCGCGCGCTTCGCCGGTGCCCCCGAGCACAAGCACAACCGGTGTATCGGTCATGTCGTCGATGAACTGTCGTCATGGGCGCCGCTGCGGAGTTTTGTCATCCGTGCCTGCGAGTAGAGATAACTGTCCGTGGGGGTCGAGGTTCCCGGGTCGAGCACCTTGCCCACGAAGATGACCGCGGTGCGGCGGATCCCGTGGTCGTCGAGCTGCTGCGGCAGATCCGACAGCGGGCACCTGATCACCACCTCATCGCTGCGGGACGCGAATGCGACTGTAGCCGTTGGGCATTGCGGCCCGTAGTGTTCGGCGAGCGCGTCGACGATCTGCGGCGCGCGGTGCGCCGCGAGGTGCAATGCGAGAGTGACCCCCGACTGCGCCAGGCGCGCGAGTTCTTCACCTGGCGGCATGTCTGTCGACAGCGTCGACACGCGGGTGATGAGAAGGCTCTGGCCGACACCGGGCACGGTGAGTTCGGTATCGAGGGCCGCCGCTGCTGCGGCGAAGGCCGGTACGCCCGGAACGATCTCGGTATCGATACCCAGCCGCCTGAGTTCACGATGTTGCTCGGTGAACGCCGAGTACAGCGAGATGTCGCCGGAATGCAGGCGTGCGACGTCGCCGCCGGACGCGTGTGCCTCGACGATGTGTCCGGTGATCTCGTCGAGTGGCATCCGAGCCGTGTCGATCAGGGTGGCGTCGGCCGGACACAGGTCGAGAAGTTCTTGCGGGACAATCGATCCGGCATAGAGGCAGGTGGTGCATTCACCCAGGATGCGGGCGCCACGCAGGGTGATGAGGTCGGATGCGCCCGGTCCCGCACCGATGAAATAGACGGTCACGACTCATCGTCCGTTCGTGTGACCACCCACTGCACGATCGGGAGGGCGGGGCGCCATGTGGTCATGGTGCCGAGCGGTTCGACGGTTTCGATGGAGAATCGTCGAACAGTTCCACCGAGGCGGCGGTGCCAGTCGACGAGCAGCGACTGGGTTTCGACCGTGACAGCGTTCGCGACGAGGCGCCCACCTGGGAGCAGCGCGTGCCACGAGGCGGTCAGAACCTCGTCGTCGAGCCCTCCCCCGATGAAGATCGCGTCCGGATCCGGTGCGCCGCGAAGTGATTCGGGCGCGGCGCCCAGCACGGTCAGCGACCCCGCCACACCGTGGCGGGCGGCGTTGCGTCCGAGTCGCGCGGCACGAACGTGGTCGCGTTCGAATGCGATGGCGGTCCCGTCGGAGTCTGCGCGCAACCACTCGATCGCTACGCTCCCCGACCCGGATCCGATGTCCCACAGGAGCGCTCGCCCGCCTGGAGCGAGGGCCGCGACGGTCAGCGCTCGTACCGCCGACTTGGTGAGTTGGCCATCGTGTTCGTAGGCGTCGTCGGGTAGCCCTGGTAGTCGCGTCGTCCTGGGCCCGACGCAGTCGATGGCGACGATGTTGAGCGCATCGTGGGGTTGAGGTCGATACGAGCGCGCAACAGTCTCGACGATTCGTTGTCGTGGACCACCGAGTTGTTCGAGAACCGTCATCGTCGACCAGCCGAACCCGTTGCGCACCAGCACCTCGGCGATTGCGGCGGGTGTCTGAGGTCCCCTGCTGAGCACGAGGATCCGACGGCCGTCGGTCAACGCGGGTACCACGACGTCGGCGTCGTCGCGCAGCGTGCTGATCACCTGTGTGCGGGACAGGTCCCACCCGAGTTCGGCGCAGGCGAGACTCGCCGACGACACGGTGGGGAGCACTCGAACCCGGTTGCGCCCCACGGCATTGACGATCGTGGAGCCGACACCGTGGAACATCGGATCGCCGCTGGCCAGTACGTGCACCAGGGAGCCAGGACCCGGGGAGTCAGAAGTGGCGGCGTCAGAAGCGGCGGACAGCACCTGCTGTAGGTGTTCGGACATCGGCGAATGCCATGCCACCGTCGTCGCGTCGAGGTCGGGAAGGAGTTCGAGTTGTCGTGTCGACCCGTATACGACTGTGGCGCTGCGTAGTTCGTCTCGTGCACGGTCGGTCAGTCCTGCCCACCCGTCAGCGCCGATCCCGACGACGACGAACACCGATGTGCCCGTCGCCGCGGCCGTCATCATCGGGGCAACCTGCGCCAGATCGCGCGCGGTACGAACTGCATCGCGAATCCGACGAAGCGCAGAGGTCCGGGAATCCACACCTCCCAACGACCGCGGTGGTACGCCCGTGCCACCGCGTCGGCCACCTGCTCGGCGTCGACCGACATGGGCGCGGGCTTGGTCCCGGAGGCCATGAGGTCTGCTGTCATGTTGCCGACCACGAAACCCGGTCGGGCGAGCAGCAACCGGACGCCCGATCCGTGGAGTGCGTCCGACAACCCACTGGCGAAACCGTCGAGTCCGGCTTTCGCCGACCCGTACACGTAGTTGCCACGACGTACCCGCACACCGGCGATCGACGAGAAGACGATCATGGTGCCCGACCCCTGCCGCCGCAGTGCGTTGGCCAGCGGCGTCAGCACACTGATCTGGCCGACGTAGTCGGTCTGCGCGATCTGCAACGCGTGCGCGACGTCGGTTTCGGCGCGGTGCTGATCGCCGAGAATGCCGAACGCGATGATCGCCGCGCCGATCGGTCCGTGATCGACTGTGATCGTCTCGATGAGCGACGAGTGCGTCTGCGTTGCATCGGCGTCGAACTCAACGGTGATGACGTTGTCGGCGCCCGCCGCGCGCATTGCGGCGATTTCGTCGTCGAGGTCGTCGGACCGGCGCGCGGCAAGGACGACGCTCCGGCCTGCGACGAGCCTCTTCGCGAGGGCGATCCCGATCTCGCTGCGTCCGCCGAAGAGGACAACCGTTCCCTGGTCGTCGTGTGAGTTGCTACGCGCCATGACAGGCAGTATTCCACCGGCGGACAGGTAGCCGACAGCGGCGCCACCGCGGTGGCTATCGTTGGCGCCATGCCGCGTACTCCGGAAAACCTCGGTTCCGCTGCGCTCGACTTCTTGGGCGAGCGACACCTTGCGTCACTCGCGACGCTCCGACCCGACGGCACGCCACACGTCGTTGCCGTCGGATTCACGTACGACCCCGACAGCGGATTGGCTCGGGTGATCACTCGTGAGGGCAGCCAGAAGGTGCGCAACGCCGAGCGCGGCGGCTATGCCGCGGTGACGAACGTCGACGGTCCGCGGTGGCTGACGCTGGAGGGCCGCGCGACCGTTCACCGCGACCGCGACCGCGTTGCCGAAGCCGAACGGCGCTACGCCCAGCGATATCGCGAGCCGAAACCGAATCCCGAGCGCGTCGTCATCGAGATCGACGTGCAGCGTGTGCTCGGTTCGCACTCGCTGCTCGATTGATCGTCACCCCTCCCGTCGGGCGTGGGTCTACAACACCACCAACTCGTGCGGGCGCACATTCACCGGTTCGCATCCGTCGTCGGTCACGATGACGATGTCTTCGATCCGCGCGCCCCACTGCCCCGGGAAGTACACGCCCGGTTCGATCGAGAACGCCATCCCGGCCTCGAGGACGAGATCGTTGCCACTGACGATGTAGGGCTCCTCGTGAACGGACAGACCGATGCCGTGGCCGGTTCGGTGGATGAAGTTCTCGCCGAATCCTGCGTTGACGAGTACCTCGCGCGCGGCGGCGTCGACCTTTTCCGCGGTCACTCCCGGACGCACGGCGGCAACCGCTGTCCGCTGAGCGAGCTCGAGCGCGGCATACGCACGTGCCCTGTCGTCGTTTGGCTGGGCGAAGCAGTATGTCCTCGTGGAATCGGAGTTGTAGCCCGGTTCGACAGGTCCCCCGATGTCGATCACGACGATGTCGTCGGCTTGAATCACTCGCTCTGACTGCTCATGGTGCGGGTCGGCGCCGTTCGGTCCCGACCCGACGATGATGAATTCCGGCGCAGTGTGCCCCTCGGCCACGATCGCCTCGCCGATATCGGCGGCGACGTCGGCTTCCGTGCGTCCGGGACGCAGCCACTCACCCATGCGTGCGTGTACCCGGTCGATCGCGGCGCCTGCGCGTCGAAGGGCTTCGACCTCGTTGTCGTCCTTGATCATTCGCATCTGGCGAAGTACCGGCGTCGCGAGGACGGGGGCGGCTCCCAGACGATCTGCGATCGGCACCAGATGCAGCGCGGGCATCGACTCGGAGACCGCAACCGCAGCGGGAGCAGGCAATCCGGCGACCGCCAGCGCATGTGCGTCATCGCCGTCGACCCAGTCGACGACGTCGATGTCGAGTTCGCTGACCGCGGAGTCGCGCACGGAGGCGAGCTCGAGTCGAGCAATCACCAGCCGAGGGGTGCCGGCCGCGGGGATCACCAAGGCCGTCAGACGCTCGAAGGTGTCGGCCCGCGAACCGGTGAGATAGCGCAGGTCGGGGCCGGGAGAAACGATGAGGGCGTCGAGTCCGGCTTTGCCGGTCAGCACAGCGGCCCGTGCAAGGCGACGGCGGTACACCTCGGCGTCGAAACGCTCTTCTGCAGTGGCGGTCACGAGTGGAAGCCTACGCGGATGGCAGAGTTGAGACATGCCAGGATCCGTGATGTTGCTCGACGGCGCAAGCCTGTGGTTCCGCTCGTTTCACGCACTGCCCGAGAAGCTCACCGCCGCCGACGGACGGCCCGTGAACGCGGTCCGTGGATTCGTCGACACGATCGCCTCTCTGGTGTCCCAACACCATCCGACGCGTCTCGTCGTCTGCCTCGACCTCGATTGGCGGCCCGCGTTCCGCACGGATTTGTTGCCGTCGTACAAGGCCCACCGGGTGGCGCAAGAGGCGCCTCATTCTGGGGATGCAGGTCGAGAAGGACCCGACATCGAAGAGGTTCCCGACACCCTCACGCCGCAGGTCGACATGATCCTCGACGTGTTGGCCGCGGCGGGACTCACGACATCGGGAGCGGTTGGGTGCGAAGCCGACGACGTCATCGGAACACTTGCAGCGACCGAGGCTGACGACGACGTGATCGTCGTCAGCGGCGACCGCGATCTGCTGCAGGTCGTGGCCGACGACCCGGTGCCGGTACGCGTGCTCTACGTCGGACGCGGGCTGGCGAAAGCCGAGCTGATGGGACCTGCAGAGGTTTCCGACCGATACGGGGTGCCCGTCGAGCGCGCGGGCACCGCCTACGCGGAGATGTCGATGCTGCGCGGCGACCCGTCGGATGGCTTGCCCGGCGTCGCGGGGATCGGCGACAAGACCGCCGCGAAACTGATCACCACCTACGGCGACCTCGACGCACTCGAGGCTGCCGCCGACGACCCCTCGTCGACGCTCACTCCGCGCGTGCGTTCAGCTCTGCGTGACTCCACGGACTACCTTCGTGCCGCGCGCACCGTGGTCACTGTCCGCACCGACGCACCGACGGTGGAGAGCATCGACGATGATCACCTGCCGTCGGCGCCCGCCGATCCCGAGCGACTCGCCGACCTGATCGACGAACTGCGAATCGGTACGTCGGTGGGAAGGCTCGCCGATGCGCTCGGCTGGGAGTTGGTCTCGCGCTGATCAGCTCGTGGGACGCGAGACCTCGTACTTGCCGTCATCGTCGAGGATCGTGACCTTGACCTGCTGTTTCTGGCCTCCAACGGTGACCGAGCAGCTGAACGAGCTGCCCTTCTTCACGCTCTGACCCGACGGGCACGAGACGTTCGAGACATCGGTCGCCTGGTAGTCCTTGGTCAGCACCTGCTTCACGCCGTCCTGAACCGCATTCTGGTCGAGCGACTTCGGTGCCCACCCCGGCCAGGCGAACGCGGTGATGAGCAGGATCGCGGCAATGACGACCGCGGCTCCGATACCGCCGATGAGGGCCATGCGCTTGTTGTTCGACGACCCGGACGCGACCGACATCGCCGAGAACTGGTCACCCTGCTGGCCGGGCTGACCGAACTGACCGGGCTGGGTTGCCGCCTCACCCGCGGCGCCTGCCTGCCCATACTGTCCCGGCTGGCCGTACTGACCGGGCTGACTGGTCTGACCGGGCTGTCCGTACTGGGGTGCCTGTCCGTACTGGCCCGGCAGCGGCGGTTGGCCGTACTGGGGAGGTTGCCCGTACTGGCCCTGCTGCGGG
>NZ_DLSO01000014.1:0-49681 GCF_002500165.1 Gordonia sp. UBA7860
GTCGACGATTTCGGCGGCCTCAGCGTGTTTCAGGTCTACCAACCGATTCTGGTGCTGTTCGTCGTGGCGATGCTCGCCGTCCAGGCGTTGCCGGACGTGCTCACCAGATACCGAGAGATGGGGATTCTCAAGCGGTTACGCACCACTCCGGCATCTCCGAGTCTCCTGCTGATCGCGCAGTTCGTGTTGACCTCCGCCGTCTCGATCATCTGTCTCGCACTGATCGTCGTCGTACCGGGGATCATCTCGGGGCAGTGGCCGCAGCACCCCGTCGGGTTCATCGTCAGTTACTTGCTGACGGGTTGGGCGTTTCTCGGCCTGGGCATGGTGATCGCATCGCTGTTCCGCAACGCGAAAGTCGCTGCGGGATTCGGCACGCTGGTGTTCTTCGTCCTGATGTTCTTCGCCGGATTGTGGGTACCCCGGTCGACGATGCCCGGCTGGTTGCACCTCGCGTCGAACCTCACTCCGTCGGGTGCGGGTACACAAGCGCTCGTAGATACCGCGACGACAGGCTGGCCAGCGATCGGGTACTTCGGCACACTACTGGTGTGGGGCGCAGTGACCACCGCGATCGCGGTCCGGACCTTCAAGTGGGAGTGAACAGCCCGTTCACCACCACTGCGCTGGCGCACGGCCTGTTCCGACGCAACCTCGAGCGTGAACCGCAGGGCCGCTGGAGCGACTGTCGGCACGAGCTGAGCTGGCCAGACACCATCGTGCCCCCGACGGCCGAGGTGTGGACTCTCCGGGTTCTCTATCTCGTCGCGCTTGTCGTCGCCCAACTCGTGCCTGCGTCGTCGACGCAGCATCTGGTGAGTGCGTCGGCGATGATCGCGCTGATGGTCTTCACGGAGATCTGGACTCGCGTCAACATCGGCCCCATGTGGCGGCGTGTGGGAATCTTCGCTGTCACCACCACGCTGATCGCCGTCGCCATCGCCGCGACACCAATCGCAGGCATCGCGTCGTGGGCGGGCTACATGCTCTACGCGTCGTTGTTCACCGGACTCCCGATGGTGTTGGCCATCAGCGTGTCCTGTGTGCTGATGACGGCGACGCAACGCTATGGCTGGGAGAACCTTGCTTACCCGTGGTGGGCGTCGGTGCTCGCGTGGATTCTGAACGTCGTGATCGGTGTTGCCGTCGTGGTCGTGATCGATGCGCGCGAGACGTCGGTTCTCCGTCGCAACCAGCTCACCGAAGACCTACTCGCAGAACGTTCCCGCACCGCACGACTGCAGTCCCAACTCATCGAACAGGCCCGACTCGCAGGCATCCGCGACGAGCGTTCCCGCCTCGCCCGCGAGTTGCACGACACCGTCGCACAGGGATTCGTCGCGGTGGTCACGCAGTTGGAATCCGTCGACGAGGCCGAACTGTCCGACGCCGCACGCGACCGAGTGGACAACGCGAAAATGCTTGCGCGCGAGGGACTCGGCGAAGCGCGACGCGCGGTGAACGCACTCCGACCGCTCACACTGGACGCACAACCACTCCCCACCGCTGTGCAGGATCAGCTCACCGCCTTCGCCAAGCGCAATCACATCACCGCGGTACTGCGGGTCGACGGCGACGCCCACGACCTCGGCGGCAGCGACGACACCATACTGCGCATCCTGCAAGAATCACTGGCGAACATCGCCAAACACGCGGGTGCGCAACACGTTGTGGTGACGCTGACCTACCTCGACGACGCGCTACTTCTCGACATCCGAGACGACGGAGACGGTTTCGACGTCGACGCGGTACGACGATCCACGCACAGCGGCTTCGGGCTGACAGGAATGTCCGAACGCGCACAATTACTCAGCGGGACCGTCGTCGTCGAATCCGATCCCGGTGCAGGTTGCGTTGTCTCCGTGTCGATTCCTACCGAGCGAAGCGACGCGTCGAAAGGAGTATCGCAATGAGCCAGCGTTCAGAACGGATCAGCATCCTCGTCGTCGACGATCATCCGGTGGTGCGCGACGGAATACGCGGGATGCTCGAGCGCGAAGCAGACCTCACCGTCGTCGGCGAGGCGACCAGCGGCGACGAGGCGGTGGCTCGGGTGGCCGCACTGACACCCGACGTCGTGCTGATGGACCTTCGCATGCCGGGCTCCGACGGCGTCGAGGCCATTCGCGCTCTGCGCGCAGCCGATCGTGCCCGGCCCCGCATCCTGGTGTTGACGACGTACGACACCGACACCGACATCCACGCGGCCGTCGACGCGGGAGCCGACGGCTACCTCCTCAAGGCAACCCCGCGCGACGACCTGATCTCAGCGGTGCGTCGTGCGGCAGCGGGCCACAGCGTCCTCGATCCGAGCGTCCCGGGAAGCCTGATGAGCCGCAATCGTGCCGACACCCTCACCGAACGAGAGCGAGAAGTGTTGCACGCCATCGCCGGTGGCGGCACCAACCGTCAGGTCGCTGCCGAACTGATGATCAGCGAGGCGACGGTGAAGACGCATCTGCTGCGGCTCTACCCGAAGCTCGGCGTCGCCGACCGTGCGGCGGCCGTGCGGGTTGCGTTCGAGCGCGGGCTCATCCGGTGACGAAGTAGTCGTCGAGGGTGACCATGGTCAGCTTGCGTTCTCTGATGATCTCCGTGAGTTGCGGATAGATGTGCGTCACCGCAGGGTGATTGGCGTGCCCGATCACCACGGCTTGCTGGCGAAAGTAGGTGCGCGCGTTGGCGGTGATGTCTTGCTCACGAAGTACCCGCTCGTCGCCCAACGTCCCATACCACATGGTCGACGCCGTGTAACCCTGGTCGGCGGCGACGCGGTCGACCGTCGCATTACGGTGCCCGTAGGGCGGACGATAGAACGGAGTGCCGTCGACTCCAAAGGTGTTCTGCAGGAAGCGCTTGTTGCGATTGAGCTGGTCGGCGATCGCGGTCTCCGACAACGAGGTCAGCGACGGATGCGTCCAGGTGTGATTCCCCAGCTGGATCTGACCCGATTCCACCAGCGGCGCAAGCGAACTCCGATGGTCGGTCCAACTCTTGTACACCGGTGACAAAGAACGTGAAGCGCGCACCGGTGTCCTGCGCGAACTTGATGTACGCGTCGACGACGTCCGACCGCACGCCGTCGTCGATGGTCAGCGCGAGATAGTTGCCACGCCCGGGTAGCGCGGTGATCGGGCCCTTGGGGAGCGGCGCCTTGCTGGGCACAACCTGCGCGGGCGCAACGAGGGGCGTGAGCAGCCGCTCGGGCAGGCCCGGCAACCGGAGGTTCGGTGGAAGACCTGGCGCCGCAGCAGCTTTCGAATCAGACAAACCGGATATCGCAGCGACGGTGCCAGCCGCCAGTGCTGCGAGGAAATGGCGGCGGTCCACGTCATCTACTTAACAACAGACCCAGCAGCCACACCAGTCACAAGAACGGCACAGATGGTTCATGGGTGGGTAAAGCCCTGAAGGATCTACCCGCCCATGACGGATGCGACGTTGCCACACTCTGGTGGCTCAGCGCTTACGCGCCTTCTTCGCGGCGCGCTTGTTGAGCTTGCTCCAGAACTTGATCTGCCCGTTGGCCATTCGCGTGTCACGCTTGGTGAACGGCGGCGCGATCATCTCGGCGACAGTGAACGGCATCGTCGAAAATGCCACTGCGCGTGCGTGACTGAACGTCTCGAAGCCCGTCTTGCCGTGGTAGGCGCCCATACCACTGCGGCCGATGCCACCGAAGGGCAGTTCCGCACCGAACATGTGCAGCGCGAAGTCGTTGCCGTTGATCGATCCACTTCGTGTGTTGTCGGCAAGCCGCTTGAAGTTGGCGTTGTCGTCGCCGCACCAGTACATGGTCAGCGGATGGGGATTCGCTGCTATGTGGGTGATCGCCTCGGTCAGGTCGCGGTACGGGTAGACGCTCAGGACCGGGCCGAACACCTCGTCGTCGGCGATCTTCATGCCCGCTTTGACCCCGGTGAGCAGCGTCGGCGGGATCTTGCGACGCTCAGCGGACGGAAGCTGCTCGCCGCCCGGGATCACCTGCCGCTTGGTAGCGCCGAGTTCGACGGCGTCGTCGATCAGTCCGACGATGCGGTCGTAGTTCTTCTGGTTGATCGTCGACGTGTAGTCGGCGTTGTCGTAGATCGTCGGGAAGCTCTTGGTCCAGTGGGCGATGACCTTGTCGGTGAACTCACCGAGCTTTGCCTCGGGAACGAACACGTAGTCGGGACACAGACAGACCTGGCCACCGTTGGCCATGCGGGCCTCTGCCAGCATCTTCGCGGCCTTGCCGATGTCGGCCGAGACGTCGACGACGGCCGGGTTCTTGCCACCCAACTCGAGTGTCACCGGCACGAGATTCTTGGCCGCCTCCTGCGCCACCGACGACCCGACCTCGGGCGAACCGGTGAAGAACAGATGGTCGACAGCGAGCTTCGCGAAGTCGGAGCCCGAGCCGTGCTTGGGCGTGATGACCGCGAGTTCTTCGATGGAGAAATAGTCAGGTGCGTGGCGAGCGATGACCTCGGTGGTGCGTGCGGTGATCGACGACGGCCGCATCAGCACCCGGTTGCCCGCCGCGAACGCCGAGGCCGCGGGCACGAACGTCAACTGCAGCGGGAAATTCCACGGCCCCATGATCCCCACCACGCCGAGCGGGTCATGCCGCACCCGTTGCTTGAACCCGATCAACCCCTGCACCCGCGCCGACGGGGTCTCCTTCATCCATTCCTTGACGCCGCGTCGCTGGTGGGTGATGTCGATGAGGCATCCGGCGACGTCGGCCGTGATGCTCAATTCGGCTGGGCGCGTGCCGAAGTCGGCGGTCAGCGCCGCGCAGATCTCGTCGGAGTTGTCGAGCAGGAGCGACCCGAGCCGCGTGATGCGGTCGATACGCGTGTTGGCGTCCGGAATGCCGTCACGCAGGAACGCGGCCTGCTGGATCTCGAGCAGTTCGGCCAACGAGTGAGCCTCCGACGAGACCCCCTTCTCGATGCGTCGAGCCGCTCCGGTCGTCATGTCCGCAGGCTTGGTCATGGTGGCTCCTTGAGGATCTACGAGTACTCGGGGGCATGGTCGAATGAGACGCCGCCCCGATTGTGTATCACATGCTATGCCGTAGATCACACAAACGCGAGCGTGGGGTGGCGGACATACTCTGAGTGCTTCAGACTGCCGACCGTGCGCTCGAAAGTGTCGACTGGGTCAGCCGAGGCGCTCGATGATCGTGACGTTGGCCGTGCCGCCGCCCTCGCACATGGTCTGTAGGCCGTAGCGGCCGCCGGTGCGCTCCAGTTCGGCCAGCATCGTCGCGAAGAGCTTCGCCCCCGTGGCTCCGAGGGGATGTCCCAACGCGATGGCCCCGCCGTTCGGGTTGACGCGCGCGGGGTCGGCCCCGGTTTCCTTCAGCCAGGCGAGCACAACCGAGGCGAACGCCTCGTTGATCTCGACGACGTCGATGTCGTCGATGCTCAGCCACGACTTGGCCAGCGCGTACTTCGTCGCGGGGATGGGCGCGGACAGCATCATCACGGGATCATCGCCGCGGACCGAGATGTGATGGATGCGAGCGCGCGGGGTCAGACCGTACTCGGCGAGTGCCTTCTCGCTGACCACCAGCGCGGCCGACGCGCCGTCGGAGATTTGCGACGCCACCGCTGCGGTCAGCCGTGAACCGTCGGCCAGCGGGGCCAACCCGGCCATCTTCTCCAACGACGTCTCACGCGGGCATTCGTCGATGACGCAGTCGGCCAGTGCGACAGTCTCGCCGTCGAACCGTCCCTGTGCGATAGCAGCTTTGGCTCGCTGATGCGACTGCAGCGCCCATGCCTCCATGTCCTCACGGCTGATGTCCCACTTCTGCGCCATCAGGTCGGCGCCGACGAACTGTGAGATCTCGGCGTCGCCGAATCGCTCACGCCAGCCGACGGATTCGGCTGTCGGCGTGGTGAATCCGAACTCCTGGCCGGCAATCATGGCCTGCGAGATGGGGATTGCGCTCATGTTCTGCACACCACCGACCACGACGACGTCCTGCGTCCCACTCATCACACCCTGCGCCGCAAAGTGAATGGCCTGCTGGCTCGAACCACACTGACGGTCGACGGTGGTGCCGGGTACCTCCAGCGGCATTCCGGCAGCGAGCCAGGCGGTTCGGGCGATATTGCCCGCCTGCGGACCTATCGCGTCGACACATCCGAAGACGACGTCGTCGACGACCGCCGGGTCGATCCCCGTCCGAGTGACGAGTGCGGAGATGACATGCGCACCCATGTCTGCCGGATGCGTCTTGGCCAGCGAACCGTTGCGCTTGCCGACGGGCGTGCGAATGGCGTCCACGATGTAGGCCTGTGGTGTGCTCATGAGAACTCCTGCTCGATAAAGGTATTCGCGCTCAGGCGCGCTGACTGGAGATGGACACCACTTCGCCTGTGAGATATGTGGTGTAGTCGCTGGCGAGCATCGCGATGGTGGCCGCGACCTCCCAGACCTCGGCCGCACGGCCGTAGGCCTCGCGCTGCGCGAGGTCGTCGAGCAGTTCGTCGCTGGTCACCTTCGCAAGGAAGGGATGCTTGGCAATCGACGGCGCAACTGCATTGATACGCACCCCGTACTCGGCAGCCTCGACGGCCGAACAGCGCGTCAGTGCCATCACTCCGGCCTTGGCCGCGGCGTAATGCGCCTGTCCGCGTTGAGCTCTCCAGCCGAGTACCGACGCATTGTTGACGATCACGCCACCGTGCTCGACGGCACGAAAGTAGCGCAGCGCGGCCCGCGTGGCGCGGAACGTCCCGGTGAGCGTGATGTCGACGACGCGGTCCCACTCCTCGTCCGACATGTCGGCGACGGGTGTCTCGCCACCGAGGCCGGCGTTGTTCACCAACACGTCGATACGTCCGAGCGCGTCTGCGGCACTGGAGATCAGCGAATCAACATTGGCAGTGGACTGCACGTTGCACACCACCTTGCCGACGGTTTGACCGTCGAACTCGGCAGCCAGCTGGTCGGCGGCCTCGCCAAGCCGTCGCTCATGCCAGTCACTGAGCACGACGTCGGCGCCCTCGAGGAGCGCCCGACGCGCCGTCGCGAATCCGATACCCGTGCCGGCCGCTGCGGTCACAACGACTTTGCGCCCCAACAACAATCCGTGTCCGGGCGTCTCCTCCGGAGGTGTGGCCAACGGTGATCTCACACCATCGACCTCACTCGACGTCGTTTGTGTCATCGTGTCCACACCTCTCGTAGTGATTCCACACTCGTGCCTCGTCGTGCTTCATTCATTCTCGTGTCTCGCTGTGCCCAATTCACGCTCGCGCCTCGCGGGGTAGGCCGAGTACGCGCTCGGCAATGATGTTGCGCTGCACCTCGTTCGAGCCGCCGTAGATGGTGTCGGCGCGAGTGAAGAGAAAGAGGCGTTGCCATTCGTCGAGTTCGACGTTCCCCGGATCGTGAATGTCATTGAGGTGGCCCTCTACTGTCTCGCTGGGCCCGATCAACGACGCAGGACCCGCCACCGCCATCGCGAGCTCGCCGAGATCACGATGCCAGTTGGCCCACAACAGCTTTGCCACCGAAGCCGTCCCTGCAGCGGCGGCCGCACCCCACGTGCCCCCGGTTACTGTTGCGTCGTCGTCGAGTGTCCGTTGCGCATTGGCACGCATCGCGCTCAGTCGGATGCGGGCACGAACGAGGCGTGCTGCAATCTCTGGATTCTCGAGAGATCGGTTGGCTCTTGCCATCTCGGTGATTGCGTCGAGTTCGCGCGCGAATCCCACCTGCTGTCCCAGCGTCGAGACGCCGCGCTCGAACTGCAGTAGCCCCATCGCGACCCGCCAACCGTCGCCGGACTCGCCGACGATGAGGGCGGCGTCGGTGGTCGCGTCGTCGAAGAAGACCTCGTTGAACTCCGACGTTCCGGTCAGCTGCTGGATCGGCCGTACCGTGACGCCGGGCTGGTCGACCGGGACCAACAGGAAGCCGAGTCCCTTATGGCGCGAGGAGCCCGCTTCCGTACGCGCCAACACGAACACCCATTGCGCGACGTGCGCCAGGGACGTCCAGATCTTCTGCCCGTTGACATGCCAGCGGGTGCCGTCGTCGGAAAGTCGAGCCGTCGTGGTGACGCCCGCGAGATCGGAGCCTGCCCCTGGCTCGGAATAGCCCTGGGCCCACAGCTCGGTGACGTCGACGATGCCGGGAAGAAAGCGCTGCTTCTGCTCTTCAGTGCCGAACTCGATCAACGTCGGGCCGAGTAGTTCCTCACCGAGGTGATTCACCCTCGCGGGAGCGTTCGCGCGCGCATACTCCTGATGAAAGATGATTCGCTGCTCGAGTGTCGCGCCACGGCCCCCATACCGCGTGGGCCAGCCGAGGCATGTCCACCCGGACGCCGCAAGGTGGCGATCCCACGCCAGACGCTCAGCGAAGAACTCATGCTCACTTCCCGGCCCACCCCGACCCTTGAGCGAGGCGAAGTCGTCGACGAGATTTTGTGCCAACCACCCGCGCACCGCTCGCGTGAACTCTTCGGTCGCGTCGGGCGTGCTTCGCGCCCATTCGCCCAGGTCGACGGCACGATCGGCAAGGTTGATCGACGTCATGACCGCTAGCATAACCTACCAAGCATTTGTTAGGTTATGCCCATGGAGTCGATAGCGACCAACGGCGACGCACAGGCGACGGGAGGAAGCGCCCAGTCGGCGGGAGGGAGCGCACGGTCGACGCCCGCGGCGCTGATCCGCGCGGCGCAGACCTGGCCGGCGCAGCAGGCGATCGTCGACCGTCAGTGGGATAAGGGAGGCGAAGGTGGTGAAAGCGTCGAGCTGACGTACGCGGAGCTGCTCGAGCGTGTCCGCGAGTTCGCCGCAGCGCTTGTCGCGTCGGGGTTCCAGGCCGGCGACAGGGTGGCCATCTGGTCGCCGAACAGCTATCACTGGCCGATCGCCGCACTGGGCGTGCAGTACGCGGGCGGGGTGCTGGTCCCGCTCAACACCCGCTACACGGCAACCGAGGCCATCGACGTGATCGGGAGATCGCAGGTGTCGGCGGTGGTCGCTTCGGGTGAGTTTCTCGGCGTCGACCATGCGGCCGAACTGCTCGGCGCTCATGGCAGCTCGCTGCCTGATCTCGTGGTGCGGGTACCGCTCGACGGGTCTGCACCACCACCAGAGGGCAGCGTCGACTGGTCGGACTTCGTCGCGCGTGCCACAGACGAGACGCGTGCCGAAGCGGACCGTCGAGCAGATGCTGTTGCGCCAGAGGATATCTCCGACATTCTGTTCACCTCGGGGACCACCGGGAAGTCGAAAGGCGTTCTGGCCGAGCACCAGCAGACCATCGCGGGCGCGCGGGCGTGGGGAGCCAACGGACTCCTGAGTCCGTCCGATCGCTACCTGATGGTGAACCCGTACTTCCACACGTTCGGATACAAGGCAGGCATTCTGCCGTCGATTCTCTTCGGGACGACGATGATTCCGCTCGCGATCTACTCCCCAACCGACGCCATGCGGGTCGTCGAATCAGAGGGTGCAACAGTCTTTCCGGGTGCGCCGACCATCTTCCAGACCATCCTCGACGACCCCACGCGCGCAGACCACGACCTGTCGTCGCTTCGCCTGGTGGTGACCGGTGCGGCCATCGTGCCGGTGGTGCTGATCGAGCGTATCCAGCGCGACCTCGGCGTCGACACGGTGATCACCGCCTACGGCCAAACCGAATCCAGCGGATTCATCACCACGTGCACCCCCGATGACGACGACGTCACGGTCGCGACAACGTGCGGCAGAGCCTTCGACGGCATGGAGATCGCGCTGTCGGACCAGGGCGAGGTGCTCACCCGTGGCGCGATGGTCATGCGCGGCTACCTCGACGATCCCGCGGCGACCGAAGCGACCATCGACGCCGACGGGTGGTTACACACCGGCGACGTCGGAGTCATCGACGAGCGCGGGAACCTCCGGATCACCGACCGACTCAAGGACATGTTCATCTGTGGGGGATTCAACGTCTACCCCGCTGAGATCGAGCAGACACTAGCCCGCCTCGACGGGGTCACCGAGACCGCTGTCGTCGGTGTTCCCGACGACCGGCTCGGGGAGGTCGGTCGCGCGTTCGTCACCCTGCACGACGATGCGCACCTCACCGAGGACGACGTACTCTCCTACGCCCGAACACATCTGGCGAACTTCAAGGTGCCGCGGTCCGTGGTGTTCGTCGACGCCTTCCCACGTAACGCGTCGGGCAAGATCCTCAAACGGGAGTTGCGCTGAGCACTCCCGCGGTCAGGCTCCCGGCTGCGTGGCGGCCCACTCGGCGACGCGGCGGGCGCTCTCCTCTTCGGATAGGTCCTCCACGCGGGTCATCACCGACCACCGCACCCCGAATGGGTCGAGGATCGACGCGAACCTGTCGCCCGAGACGAAGGTCGTGAGCGGTTCACGCACAGTCGCCCCTGCCGCCTCGGCCTTGGCCACCACGTCGTCGGCGTCGGCGCAGTAGAACCCGAGCGAATAGCACGCCGCGGGACCGTCGGGTGCAGCGACCAACCCGTACTGCTCGTTGGGTTCGCCGAGTTGAAGGTGGCCGACGCCGAAGTCGAGATCGGCGTGTGCGACCACACCGTCGAACTCGGTCACGTCGACGATCCGCGCACCGAATACGTTGGTGTAGAACTCGATTGCCTGCCCGGCGCACGGTACCGCGATGAACGGGGTGAGACTCGTCAGCCCATGGGGGATGCCGTTGGTGGTATGCGTACCGGTGACGCCGATAGCCGCAGCGGCGGTGGTGTTCTGCTGTGAGGTCATACTTCTCACGCTAAGGAGATCTCGGCGCGGAGGATTGTAGATTTGCGACGACTATCCTGGAACGCATGCCTGTCCGTGGAGCCGACGACACCGGCAGCCCCGACACCCGCGGGGTGCTCTACCCTGCACGCCTGCCCACATTCGAACGCGTCGTCGCCCCGGCCGATCTCACCTCGATCGTCGCCTGGTTCTGGATTCCGCAGTGGGACCTCGCGCCCGGGCGGACCTCGCGGCAGAATCTGCTCCCGTTCCCGGCATGCAACCTCGTCGTCGAACCCGAAGGTGTGACGATCGTGGGGCCGACGACGAAGCGCTCACACCGGGACCTGACCGGATATGGGTGGGCTGTCGGGGCGCTGCTAAGACCGGCCGGCGCTGCGGCGCTCGGCGTCTCGCCACGACCGCTGCGCGACGCAGAGCAGTCGTACCACGCACCCGATCTGTTCGAATCCGTCTCTGCAGCAATGACTGTCGAGCAACCTGATGTCCCCGACGCCGCATCACGCTTCGCGTCGTGGCTACGTGAACACGCGACACCACCCCGAGAGTCGGCGCTGGTCGCGAATGAGATGCAGGACCTGATCGCAGCGGATCGCAGCATCGTCCGCGTCGACGACCTCGCACGCGAGATGTCGATGTCTGTACGTACACTGCAGCGCATCGCCGACCGCCACATCGGCCTCTCCCCGTTGGCGGTCATCCGCCGATACCGATTGCAAGAGGCCGCGGAACGACTGCGCGACGACCTGACGATCACCCTCGCCGACGTCGCCGCCGACCTCGCATACACCGATCAGGCGCACTTCTCGGCCGACTTCCGACAGACCCTCGGCCTGCCGCCGGGCGAATACCGCCGCACCGTCGCCCAATCCGGAACTGACTCATGACAGACGCGACATTGGCCGAGGACATGCTGGCACAGGTCGGTGCCCTCGACCCGGGCTCCCCGACCAGAAGCATCGTCACGCACGGCGCGGTGATCGTGCTCAACGGTGATCGCGCGTGGAAGCTGAAACGGCCAGTCCGGTTGCGCTACTTCGACTTCAGCACGCCGCAGCGTCGTGGACAGGCGCTCGACGCCGAACTCCGCCTCAATCGTCGCTTTGCTCCCGGCATCTACCTCGCCGTGCACACGATCAGCCGGGCAGATGACGGCTTGCTCTCGTTCGACGGCACGGGCGAAATCGTCGACCACGTCTTGGAGATGACACGCTTCGACGACGACGCACTGATGGTCACTCACGCACATCCGGGCGGCCTCGACGACGATCTGCTGCAGCGACTCGCGCTGCGCGTCGTCGAACTACACCAGGGATCTGAGATCAGTGGGGATGCCCGTGGGGCGCAACGATTACAAGAGGTCGTCGACGGAAACCTCGCGAGCATGGCGGCGTTCCCGGAGATCATCGAACCCGTTGTGGCACAGGAACTCACCGACAGGATCACCACCCTCATCACCGAGTATCGCGAACTCCTCGACGATCGAGCACGCGGCGGACGCGTTCGCCACTGTCACGGCGATCTACATCTCGGGAACGTCGCTATCATCGACGGCGAGCCGATTCCGTTCGACTGCTTGGAGTTCGACGCGGAGCTTGCCACCACCGACGTCCTCTACGATCTCGCGTTCCTCGTGATGGACCTGTGGGCGCGCGGGCTACGTCACGAAGCCAACGTCGTCGTCAACACCTACTTCGATCACGCGACGTTCGATGGTGCTATCGACGACGAGCAGGCCTTCTGCCTGCTGCCGGTACTGCTCGCCGTACGCGCCACGGTGCGTGCACACGTCGCGGCAGCCGAGCACGACGTCGACCGTGCGCACGAATACCTCTCGCTTGCACTGGGTTTCACCGAGTCTGCGCGGCCGCGGCTCGTCGCGATCGGCGGCGGTTCCGGTACCGGGAAGTCGACGATAGCGCGGGCGGTCGGAGGCAGCCTCGACCCCGCGCCTGGCGCTCGCATCCTGCGCACGGACGTGTTGCGCAAACGCCTTGCGGGAGTGGGCATCGCGGACAAGCTACCGCGATCGGCCTACACCGACACGGCTCGCGCCGCGGTGTACACCGAGCTGTTCCGCCTTGCCGAAGCAGACATACGCGGCGGAATGAGCGTCATCGCCGACGCCGTGTTCGGTCGAAGCAGTCAGTCGACCGCAACAGCCGATGTCGCCGAGCGCGCGGGCGTCGACTTCACCGGCATCTGGTTGGAACTACCTGAGTCCGAGCGCATTTCGCGGATCGAGCACCGCGGACTCGACGCCTCCGACGCCGACGCCTCGGTCGCGCGCAGGCAAAGTGAGACGCTCGAACGGCCCGACGATCACTGGCGGCGCGTCAAGGCGTCGGGCGGCGTCGAATCCGTGGTCGCCGCGAGCGGGCTGGGGGCTGATCGCGGCTGAGGACCGCGCCTCGACCAAGCCTCAGTCGCGCAGCGGCTTGACCAGTGGGAACAGGATCGTTTCGCGAATGCCCAGGCCGGTGAGCGCCATCAGCAAACGGTCGATGCCCATGCCGGTGCCCGCAGTCGGGGGCATGCCGTACTCCATCGCGGCGAGGAACTCCTCGTCGAGTCGCATGGCCTCGTCGTCGCCGGCAGCAGCGAGACGTGCCTGGTCGACGAAGCGCTCGCGCTGGATGACCGGGTCGACGAGCTCGGAGTAGCCGGTGGCCAGCTCGAAGCCGCGGACGTAGAGGTCCCACTTCTCGACGACGCCCGGCACGCTGCGGTGTGCACGAACGAGCGGCGACGTCTCGACGGGGAAATCGCGCACGAAGACGGGCTGCGAGAGCTTCTCGCCGACCATGTGTTCCCACAGTTCTTCGACGAGCTTCCCGTGACCGTAGCCCTTGTCCTTGGGCACCTCGAGGCCGACGCGGGCAGCGATGGCGAGCAGCTCGTCGACGCTGGTTCCGGGATGCTCCGGCCCGCCGTCGGGAACGATCTGTTGGCCGAGCGCCTCCGAGAGCGACGGGTACATCTCCAATGAGGTCCACTCGCCGGAGAGGTCGTAGGTGGTGCCGTCGGGCATTTCCGGGGTGAGCGTCCCGATCGCGCCGAGTGCCACCTCCTGGACGATCTCGCGGGTCATCGTCGCGGCGTCGTCGTAGGTGCCGTAGGCCTGGTAGGTCTCGAGCATCGCGAATTCGGGCGAGTGGGTGGAGTCGGCGCCCTCGTTGCGGAAGTTGCGGTTGATCTCGAAGACACGCTCGATGCCTCCGACGACCGCGCGCTTGAGGAACAGTTCGGGGGCGATGCGGAGGTAGAGGTCGATGTCGAAAGCGTTGGAGTGTGTCACGAACGGCCGTGCCGCTGCGCCGCCGTGCAGCGTCTGCAGCATCGGGGTCTCGATCTCGAGGAATCCACGGGTGACGAGCGCCTTGCGCAGCTCCGCGATCACCGAGATACGCGTCCGCGCGGTCTGACGTGCCTCGGGACGCATGATGAGGTCGACGTAACGCTGGCGGACGCGCGTCTCCTCGTTCATCTCCTTGTGCGCAACCGGCAACGGCCGCAACGACTTCGACGCCATCGCCCAGTCGTCGGCCATCACCGACAGTTCGCCGGTGCGCGAACTGATGACCTCACCGTGGACGTAGACGATGTCGCCGAGGTCGACGTCGGACTTCCAGCGGGCAAGCGACTCCTCGCCGACCCCGTTGAAACTGATCATGGCCTGGAGCTGGGTACCGTCGCCCTCCTGCAGCGTGGCGAAGCAGAGCTTGCCCTTGTTGCGCAAGAAGATCACGCGCCCGGCGACGCCGACCTGTAGCCCGGTCTCGGTGCCTGCCTCGAGGTCCGGATAGGCGGCGCGGATCTCGGAAAGGCTGTGCGTCCGCCCGATCGACACCGGGTACGCTTGCCCACCCTCGGCGAGGATGCGCTCACGCTTCTCGCGCCGGATGCGAAGTTGCTCGGGCGTCTGGTCGTCGTTTTCCGTGGTCAAGGGGTGATCACTCACACCCGAACCCTATCGGATCTGATTTTCCGGCCGGTGCGGGACCGATGCCGCCGGGCGGCGATCACACCCCGGCGGGAGCCAACACGATGTCGAATCGAACGCGTGACCAGGTACCGGTCACCACCCTGCCGTCGGGTGTTGGTGACCCGGCGGGCTGTTCGACGAAATCGTGCACGAGGGAATCTTTCACTCCGAACACCGAATCGGAGCCCAGCAGGCGATCGCCGCGGACGAAGATGTGCGTCACGAGCGTGCGACATCCCTCGTGCGACACCATGAAGTGCAGGTGAGATGCCCGCATCGGGGAACGCCCAACCGCGGCGAGCATCTCACCGACTGGACCGTCTGCCGGGATCGGATACGGCGTTGGTGTCACGCCCCAGAACCGGTACGAACCATCGGCGCCGGTGAACAGATGCGCGCGACCGGCAACCCGATCGTCGCCGTACTGCACGTCGTAGAAGCCGTCCTCGTCGGCCTCCCACACCTCCACCCGCGCGCCGCTGAGCGGGTTCCCGAGGTGATCGCGCACGGTCCCCTCAACCCAGCACGGTTGACCCGACGCACCGCCCGCGATGTCGCCGCCATCGGGTATCTGGGGTGAGTCATCGACGAAGAACGGCCCGAATACCGTTGCCTCGGTCGCATCGCCGTACGCGGTGTTGTTCACGGCGATTGTCTGCATCGACGCGCCCAACACGTCGGAGAGCAGGATGAACTCCTGGCGACGATCATCGGTGATGTGTCCGGCGCGGGTGAGGAAGTCGATCGCTGTATTCCATTCGGCCTCGGTGAGGCGGGTCTCTCGGATGAATGCGTGTACGTGTTCGACGATGCCGGTCATCAGCTCCCGCAGCCGCGGATTGGCGCAGTCATCGAAGGAAGCCACGACGTCGGCGACGAGTTGCGCTTCGCGGCGCTGCTGCTCGTCGACTGAGTCGACGGCAGGCTCCACGGTGGAGTCGGTGGTACTCATGTGATCGGTGTTCCTTTCCATGCACGGCGAAGCAGCGCCGCGAGGTTGTCGTGGGTCAACTCGACCGGGTTGCCGGCGGGCATGACGTCGAGGATGGCGTAGGTGGCGCGTTCGATTCCGGCTTCGGGCATACCCAGTTCGGCGAGGGAGCGCGGCGCAGCCGTCCGCTGATAGAGGTGGGCCAGTCCGTCGTTGGCTGTGGACGATCCCAGTGCTCTGGCGATGCGGGTGTCCGCGGCATCGTCGGCGGGTGCGTTGAGCGCCACGACGTGTGGCAGCACCACGGCATGGGTCTGCGCGTGGGGCAGGTTGAACATGCCACCCACGACGTGACAGACCTTGTGGTGCAGGCCCGAACCCGCCGATGCGAACGCGGCCGCGGCCAGATACGCGCCGTACAGGGTGTGCTCTCGTCCGGAGAGTGCGCCGGGGTCGTCGACGATATCCCTCAGTCCACCCGCAAGTGACCGGATCGCTTCTTCGGCCAACGCCCGATCGATCGGATCCGACCGCGGCGCCCACATGGAATCCACCCCGTGGGCCAGTGCATTCAGTCCGCTGGCCATCGCCATGTCCGACGGCATCGACGCGGTCAACGTTGCGTCGTAGATCACCGCGCGCGGCAGTACCCGAGGGTCGACGCCGGTGCTCTTCGTGGCGTCCTGCGTCATCCCCCACATATCGGTGGCCTCCGACCCGGCGAAGGTGGTGGGGACCGCGATGATCGGCAACCCGGTGGTCAACGCCACCGCTTTGGCCAGTCCCGTCGCCGAACCGCCGCCGACACTCACCACCGCATCGACGTCGGCCACCGTGGCGCGCTTTCGTGCGGTCTCGGCGAGTTCGACGGGTACGTGCATCGTGATCTCACTGTGGCGCAGAGCGACGGGCAGGCTCCGGGCAAGCCGGTCCCCCGGACCGCTGGGCGAAGCGATGAGCATCGCCCGCCGGATGCCAAGTTCGTCGATCTCGTCGGACAACGCACGGGCCGCATCTCCGGGCGCGAACACCACTCGCTGATAGTTGCTGACGTGCACGAACTTCATTGTCATGTGCGGCACAGCAATCGGGTCATGGCCGTACGCAGCTCGGCCTCCGGGTCGGTCGGGAGGTCGTGCGAACGCCACGCCACGTGTTTGTCCGGTCGGATCAGCAGCGCACCGGCCTCGCCGACTTCGCGCAACCTCGCCCAGTCGAAGTAGAGGTCGGTCACCTCGCGCCCGGGTCCGATCACGATGGCCTCCAAAGGGATTCCCATGGTCGCCGACACCTTCGCGGCGGCCTCCTCCCATTGCTCGCCTGCCACGCCGGTGATCAGGGTCCAGCGGCGGTAGGGCGCAAGATCCATCGTGGCGAGCTTGGTGTTCTGATCTCCGACCCAAGCGTGCGGCAGGTGGGCGCCAGGGCTGGTCGACATCACGTGATAGAGGTCCGGATCGCGGCTCGGTGGTGGCACCGTGCCATCGGAGATGACCGCGTCGGACTCATAGAACTGACCGAGTTCCACTCCGTGAGCGTTGAACTCGTAGTTCTTGGTCTCCATGGCGTCGACCAGTGCGGCACGCATCGCGGCACCTTCCGGAGTGTTCTCCTTGCGACGATCCATGGCCGCGGCCATCTCCGCCGGGTCGGTCAGTCCCTCGATATCGAGGGCGGTGAAGATGTCGGCGAACTCTCGTGCCGACCGATTCGCCCGTGTGACAATGCGTTTGGCGACCGGAGCACGTTCTACGGTGTAGGTGTCGAGCAGCGCCGGCCCGGCCTGACCAGAAAGCACGGCGGCTATCTTCCACACCAGGTTGTAGGAGTCCTGGATGCTGGTGTTGGACCCCAGTCCGTTGCTGGGCGGATGGCGGTGGACGGCGTCGCCCACGCAGAAAACCCGCCCCCGCTGCAGACTCGTCGCATACATTTCGCTGACGCCCCAGAGGCTGTAACCGGTGATCTCCGGTTCGAGATCCGGCATGCCGAGCAGATCGCGAACGATCGCGGTGGCGGCGGCATCGTCGAGAACTGGTGGCGGCTGGTTGATGTCGTATCCCCAGACGATCAGCCACTCGTTCCACGGCCGGACCATCCGGACCAATCCGGTGCCGATTCCGCCGACGTTGGAGCCGGGCTGGATGACCCAATAGAGGACGCTCGGGCGGTGATCGACGAGGGCGGCGATGTCGGCGGTGAAGGTGATGTTCATCGACCCGGCGATGTCCATCGCACCCTCGAACGGCAGGTCGATGTCGGCGGCGATCTGCGACCTGGCGCCGTCGGCCCCGATCAGATACTTGGCGCGGATGCGGTAGCGGTGGGCAGTGAGTCGGTCGAGGACATCGACGGTCACCCCGTCGTCGTCTTCGGTGTGCGAGAGGTACTCGGTGGAGAACCTGGCCTGCGTACCGCGAACCGTGGCATTGCGCACCAGAATCGGCTCGAGATAGGTCTGCGGGATGTCGACGGTCAGGCACGGCGACGCGAGCTGGTAGTCGGCCTCTCGATCGGGTCGGGTACCCCAGGTTCGGATTCTGCCGATCTCCTCGCCTGCGATCGACGTGCAGAACACCGTGTCGCCGACGAGATCGTGTGCGGTGGCGTCGGCCAACACCTGGTCCTCGATGCCCAGATCCCGGAAGACCTCCATCGCACGCTGGTTGGTGATGTGCGCACGTGGCGTGTTGGCCGTCCAGCGGTACTTGGTGATCATGATGTTGTCGATGCCGAGTTCGCTGAGCATCAGCGACGCAGCCGCGCCTGACGGTCCGGATCCGACGACCAGTACATCGGTTTCGACCACCTGGCCGGTGGGTATCTCGGTCTGGGCCATGCCGTCGTCGAATGCGGGCATTGGTGGCCACCTTTCCACGACCGGCGAGCCGGTCGTTCACATTGTTGGTCGCTCGTGTCCCCTCGGGTCACCCGGAAGACATGAGTTGTATTGAGCGCAGATGAGTCCGTCAGAACACGATGACCGGCTTGATGACCCGGCCACTCTTGGCCGCGGCGATCGCGTCGTTGATCGAGTCCATGTCGAAGACGGTGACCAGTCGTTGCACGGGTAGAGCACCGTTGCGCCAGTGGTCGACGAGTTCGGGGATCACCTGGTTGGCGTCGCAGTCTCCGATTGCCACACCGGAGATGGAGATGTTGCGGGCGATGAACGCGGTGACATCGGTGGTGAACGCGGTGCCCGGTGGTGGCGCGCCGATCACACCGCAGTGTCCGCCGGTGATCGTCGCCGCGACCGCGACGTCGAGAATCCCGGCTGCGCCGCTTGTTTCCAGTGTCTGGTCGGCACCACCACCGGTGATCTGCCGAATCTCTTCGACAGCATCCGACGTCGACGGGTCGACGACATCTGTGGCTCCGAGCTCACGCGCCAACTCCCGGCGCGAGGAGACCGGGTCGACGCCGATCACACGGTCGACGCCACGAATCCGGGCCGCCATCACGGCACCGAGGCCGACTGTGCCCAGACCGAATACCGCCAGGCTGTCCAGTGGGCGGGTGGTCTGCGGATAGAGAACCGGTCCGGCGCCGGTGATGATGCCGCATCCCAGCGGCGCCGCAACCTCGGCCGGCACGTCATCGGCCACGACGACCGCAGTCGATCGGGGCGCAAGAATCGTTGCAGCAAATGAGGATTGACCGAACCAGTGCGAATGGATCGGGTTGCCGTCCAGAGTGAACGCCGTTGTGCCGTCGGCTCGACCACCCGCGACGTTGATCCCGAAGGCGTTGGCGCACGCCCAGAACCGACCGCGGTCGCAGCTTCGACACTGTCCGCAGTGATCGATTGTCAGCACCACCCGATCACCGACTCGGACGTCGTCGACGCCCTCGCCCACCGCCGTGACGGTTCCGGTTCCCTCGTGGCCGAGGACGATCGGGAACTGTGCCGGGAACTGTCCGTCGCGCGCGCTGAGATCGGTGTGGCAGATACCGCTGGCGGTCAGCTCGATCCGAAGCTCGCCCGCGGCCGGAGCTCCGACCTCCACCTGCTCGACACTCAACGGCGCGCCGATGGAGGCGGCGACCGCGGCACGTACCGTGCGCGACTTGCCAGACGTCTCGACGGCGGCCGAGTCGGTGACGGAAACACTCATGACGACTCCTCATTCGATGTGGCGCTCTGCGATGTGGCGCGCTGTGATGTGGCGCTGTGTGATGTGGCGTTCTGAGATGTCGCGCTCCAGGCGCCGAAAGCACTGCGGAAGAACAACAAGGGCTCGGCATCGGGGTGGCCGTCGAGGGCCACTACCTGTCCGACGGACAGGTAGTGGTCACCGACGACGTGCTCGGCGTACAGCTCGCACTCGATGTGGGCGACTGCATCATCGAGCAGCGGCGCGCCCGTCACGCCGAGATGCCATGGCGCATCGGCGAATCGGTCGATACCACGGCGTGCGAAGCCCAGGGCGATCGCCGATTGTGTGCTGGACAGCACGTTCACCGCGAACGATCCGCTATCCCGGATCACTGGATAGGTCGACGATGTGGCAGCCGGCGCGAAGGCCACCAGCGGTGGGTCCAACGACATGCTCATGAACGACTGGCAGGTCATGCCGACGTTCTCACCTCTGCTGGACGCGGTGATCACCACGACGCCGGAACAGAATCGCCCGAGAACGTCGCGGAACAGGTCCGAATCGAACTGGTCGCGAGGTGGCCGGGCGGCGTCTGCCCGGACGTCGAGCGCGGTCATCGTCGCGGCTCCACAACAGCTGCGACGACCTCACAGGCGGCCACCTGATCGAGGACGCCGTCGATGGCGTCGAGACCGACGGTGGTCGACACCATCGAATCGAAGTCCAGTTCGCCGCGCTCGAGAAGCCTCGTCCACAGCGGGATGTCACGCAACAGGTTCGTCTGCCCCCACTGGCAGCCGTGAATCTGTTTGCCGTTCATGGCGGCGTCGAAAGCGCTGATCGGCAATGTCGCAGTGAGGAAGTCCTTGGTGACGCTGGCCAGGACGACGTGGCCCGTTGGGCGGGTGATGGCCATGGCGGTACCCATGGCGGAGGCGTCACCTGCGGCCTCGAACGCGAACTCGACGCCGCGCTTGTCACCGAAGAGGGCCGGATAGCTGCCTGCCACCTCTTTGACCTTCTCGACCAAATCGGGATCGTTGGCGTCGAAGGTGTGTGTGGCGCCGAACTTTTCGGCCAGCTCCCGACGATGCGTCAGCGGATCGATGGCGATGATCGTTTCTGCGCCGAGTACACGCGCACTCTGCAGGTACGCGAGCCCTGTCATGCCACACCCGACAACCGCGACGCTGGCTCCCGCGGTGACCGGTGCGACGTTGAACGCTCCACCCACGCCACCTGCGCCGCCGTCAGCGAGGACGGCCAGTGCCTGATGGGATATGCCGGTGGTCAGCGGGACCACCTGGATTTCCCGGGTCAGCATCTGTTCGGCGTACGACCCGAGGTAGGAGTGCGCGACCGTGGAACCGGTTGGGGCGAGCTCGATCTCGGGTCCGAGGAAGGTCAGCTCGCCGCACATGTCCGGCCGATCTCGTAGGCATGCGTAGCAGACACCACACCACGGGTTGGCTGATGCGAGCACGGTGTCGCCTACGCGAACCCGACTGACGTCGGAGCCCACGGCCGACACGATGCCCACGCCTCCGTGCCCGGGAATCTGCGGGATGTGGGCGCCGGGCGGGAAAGGAGGATTGTCGAAGGCGATGACGTCGGTGATGCAGGCGACCACCGCGGTGGTGTCGACAACCACTTCATGCGGGCCGGGTGCGGGCAGGTTCACATCGTCGACCTCGACGTGGCGGCCGTTTCCGTGCCAGAGTGCCGCGCGCATCAGGCATTCGCCTCGGCGAGCGCGGCAACGGCGTAGCCGCTCGCGGTGGCTTCACGAATGGTCTGCGCGACGTGACTGCGGTACATGGTGAAGTCGCGCCAATACCGTTGCGTGCGTGTGCCGTCTTTCACTGCGCTGGACCCGGTCACCCGAGCCATCAGATCCATCGCTTCGGTGAGCACCTTGCCCGCCTGGATGGCCAGCGAAACCAAGCGCTGATTCTCGGCGATGGTGATCGACCGGCCGGTCGCCGCTGACTCGTCGCACAGTTGGGCGTAGGCGGCGGTGACGCTGAGCAGGCAGGCTTCGGCCTGATCGATCAGCGTGGTGGCCTCGCCGTACCACTGCCGGTAGAACGAGTCCTCGGCGCGCACGGCCATCGGTGGCCACATCGTCTTCTTCACCGGCATCGTCGCCGCGAACTCGTCGAACATCGCCTTGGTCATACCCAATGCGACGGCGAGCAACTCGGCGAAGAAGAACGGCTGAATCGGCCCGATGTACATCGGATTGCCGTATAGCTCGAGCCCATAGGTCTGATCCGGACGGATGGCGTTGATGTCGATATCGAGGACGTATCCGTGGTCGACGACACAGTGGTCGACCTTGACGGAGTTGGAGCCACTACCTTTGAGGCCGATCAAAGTGCCCCAGTCGTCGAGGATCTCGTACTTGTCACGTGGTACCAGCGCGAGGCCCGGATGCGGGCGGCCACCGTCGGTCGGCATGATCATCACCGCATTGAAGACGTGGGTGGAGTAGGGAACGCCCGAGCAATAGTCCCAGAGTCCGTTGAGTTCCCAGCCACCGTCGACCGGTGTCGCTGTTACCGACGGGACCACCCGGGAGGGCGCGATGAAATGTCCGTCGGCCCCCATGACCGCAGCTTGAACGTCGGCGTCGAACAACCCCGCGAGGTTGACCACGTGGGCAGAACCCAGACACAGACACCATGCGGTCGACGGACACCCGCGACCGACTTCGACGATCACGCGCAGAAAGTCTTTGATGGACAGTTCGTAGCCACCGAGAGCGGCCGGCTGCAGCATCCGGTAGAAGCCGAGCCGCACGAACTCTTCGTGCATCTCCGGCGAGTAGCGGGTGCGTCGCTCGGTGTCGGCTTGCTCCTCCCGCAGCCTGTCCCTCAGCCCACGTGCGCGGGCCAGGAAATCGTCGACGGTCAGCCCCGGCTCAGGTGTCGGAATCTGCTTGTGCACAGACGTTTTGGTGGAATCAATTACGGTCATCGACACTCCTTTTGATTGAGACCTCCGGCCGACGCCGGTGACGGCGGCAGCTCGTTTCTGTTCTCGAGTGTGATGCGGGGCACATCAGATTTGAAAGGAGTTGGAGCGAGGTTGGCCGAAATCAGCCGTGATGTCTGATCACCGGAGGACTAGACCGGATGCCAAAGCCGTTCCACCACTTCCTCGTTCAGCGCTCGCCCCGAAGCGCACGACGACGTGCATTGTCGCGCAGTATGTCATCGGGTCTATGTCCGAACCTTGCGTGGTACGTCCGCGAGAAGTTGCCGACCGAGCCGAAACCGCAGCGAACCGCGATCTGGGCCACGGTCAACCCGTCATCGGCCTGGAGCAGCATCCCCCGGGAGCGTAGAAGACGTTGCTCACGAACATATTTGGGAACGCTGGTGTGCGCGTCGGCGAAGATTCGGGACAGATGCCGTTCACTGATGCCGACAGCACGCGCCACATGTGGTGCGGTCAGACCCGTATCTGACAGATTGGCGGCGATGAAGTCACGTGCTCGGTCGAAATGGTTGTGAACGGCCGGCTCCGCTCGCGGGGAGAGGACAGCGGAGATGAGCTCCACCAGATCGTCCTCGGCGAGCGACTCGGTCGCCGGATCGCGCGTCGCGGTGATCAATCGCGTTCTCAGTGCGGCACCGGCGAAGTTGTTGCCGATGTCGATGACCCGCGGGGTGACTCCGATCGGCACCCCCAGCGAGCGGTGCAGAAGTGGAGTCGGAACGACGACGGCCAGAGCTTCGGTGTCCTCCCCGAATCCGCTGACGAACGGGCGCTCGAGGCTCGTCACCAACAACCGATCGACCGTGGCGAAGTGGGTCTGTCCGTCGGTGAACAGAAAGGTATGGCCTTTGAGGGTGATCGTGATCAGTGTGGCGGGCACGCCATCGTCAGATACGAATTTGCCCGACATCTCGACGATGTGCGACCCCATTCGCAACGACATGACGCGCAGCGAACCGACCTCGGCCACCGTTCCCGTTGCGTCGAGTCGCTCGTCACCGAGGACTTTTGCGTGCAGCGGAAGAAAGGTACTGCTGGTGAACTCCTCCCACCGGGCCGCGGATTCGGCACCGAGGCCATCGGTGGTGAAGGCGACCGGATCACGAGCCACGGGCCGCCCCGACGCCCCACGTGCCATGTCTACTCCCACGTCCGCCAGTGCCCACGGCGAAAAACGCGATGAACCGCACCGCCACGCCGCATCTGCTCATGTTATCCAGGTCACATGATGGTTCGGCAAGAGGCATGAAAGCATGGCGTAAACGACGCCGGATGGCCGATTTCGACAGTCGACAGAGCTCAGTGCGCGGAGAACATCGCCAGCTCGGCGTCGCTGATACTGCCGTTGATACGGTCGCGGCGTAGCCGCGTGAAACCGCCGACCACGAACACGGCACCGGTGACTCCACGTGCCTGTAGGTGCCACGCCAACCACTCGGCCTCGTGTCCGTCGTCGCTGACCAGAATCCAGCGTCGATCATGTGTGGCCGTCCGCAGAGCTTTCGGTGATCCCGGCGTGAGCAGGTCGAGGACCTCGGTTGCCTCGACGGCGAGTGCCCCGATCAACGCACCGTCGAGTGTGCGTTTGCGGTGGCTGCGAATGTCGACCGGGACAGCACCCGCCGCCACGGCGGCACGATATGCGCTTGGTTGGACCGATAGCGGGGCGCTGGGTGCGTGAACCGAGATCGGCGCGTGCACGTGCTGGGTGAACTGGACCGATGCGGTCATGGGAGAGATACCTCGGAAGTGATCGAAAACGAGCGGGGGGCGTCGACGAAGGGCGGCCGCATGAAGCGGACTCAGCCCTGACAACACTCCTGACAGCTCTTGATCACGGCGACAAGTTTGCCACAGTGCACGGCTACGGGCCAGGTCTGCGGGAGTTTCGTGCTTGCGGCGCGCAAAAAGAAGTTCGACGCCGCAGTTGTCGCGTCAGCGGGCCCCGCGCCCTCGCCCCTGCTGTTTGGCCCGCTCGGACACCAGGCGTAACCCCTCGAGGGTCAGATACGAGTGGTGTGTGGTGAGCGTGCGGCTCTCCGGGTAGATCAGCGGCGCCAGTGACCCGGTGGCCACGACTGTCAGATCCCGGCCGTCGAAGCCGTCGACGGTGTCGCGCACCCTGTCGACGAGCCCGTCGACCTGCCCGGCAAATCCGTACAGGATTCCCGACTGCAACGCTTCGACAGTGTTCTTACCCAACACGCTGCGCGGGGGCATGAGTTCGACACGGCGCACGGTCACCGTGTGCTCGGCGAGCGCCTCGACGCCGAGGTTCACTCCCGGCGCGATGGCACCGCCGAGGAACTCGCCCTTCGCCGACACCGCGTCGACAACTGTCGCGGTGCCGAATGCGACGACGACGCACGGCCCGCCGTAGATATTGTGCGCGGCAAGACAATTGGCCACACGATCGGTGCCGACCTCTTTGGGATTGTCGACGAGTAGCGGGACCCCGGTTCGGACACCCGGTTCGAGGAGAACGTGATGGACGCCGCCGTCGTAGCGCGAGACCATGACGCGCAGTTCCCGCAGCAACGCCGGCACCGTCGACAACGCTGCTACGCCGGTGATCTGCTCGATGTCGTCGCCGAGTAGCCCGCGGATCGCCATCGCGAGTTCGTCGGCGGTCAGGTGCGGGTCGGTGTGAATCCGCCAGTCGCGCACCAGTTTGGCGTGTTCACCCGACCCCGCGAACACCCCGAGATGGATGTTCGTGTTCCCAACCTCGACGACGAGCAGCATCGACGACCTACACCGTTGAATCTGCGAAGTCGGTTCGCGCAGAGTGCGTTTCGGGGTGGCGCGGGTCGAGAAGTCCTGATCCTTCTGGCGCGTGCGCGGGATCCGTACCGTTCTCGGCGACGCGGTTCGCCTCGTCGACGAAAACCACGTGCGGACTGTAGGCACGCACCTCGGCTTCGTCGAGGATGCCGTAGGCGATGATGATCACCAGATCGCCGGGATGAACGAGATGTGCTGCTGCGCCGTTGATCCCGATGACGCCGGTACCGCGGTCGCCCGCGATCGCGTAGGTCTCGAGACGGGCGCCGTTGGTGATGTCGACGATGGTGACCTGTTCGCCTTCGAGAAGGTCCGCGGCGTCGAGCAGGTCGGCGTCGATGGTCACCGACCCGACGTAGTGCAGATCGGCCTGAGTGACGGTCGCCCGGTGGATCTTCGACGTCATCATGGTGCGAAACATGCTGTCATTCCTCTGTGTTGGCGTGCATGCGGGCGGGCTGCAGAGTCTGTGGGGGCGTGATCTCGACAAGCTCGATCAGCGGAGAGCGGTGCTCGATCAGCGCGGGGCGCTGCGGGTCAGTACGCATCGGGGTTCCCGATGTCCTCGGGCTCGATGCCGATCGACACGCCGACGTTGTCGATCAGCCGCGCCGCGCCGAGGCGGGCGGCGACCAGCAGTCGTCCGTCACCTTTGTCGGGCGCTTCGCCGAGGGCGCGGTCGCGCAGCGCGAGATAGTCGAGCTCGATCTCCGGCGATGTCGCCAGAACCGCTTGTGCAGCAGCGAGAATCGCATCCTTGCCGCCAGGAGCGGCGTGCGCGCCTGCCGTGAGCGCCGCGGACAGCGTGGTGGCGATTTCACGCTGCTCCGGTGTCAGGTAGCGGTTACGCGATGACAACGCCAGGCCGTCGGCCTCGCGCACCGTCGGCACCCCGACGATGTCGACGTCGAGGTTCAGGTCGGCCACCATCTGTGCGATCAAGACCAACTGCTGGTAGTCCTTCTCCCCGAAGAACGCGGCGTGCGGTGACGCGATGTTGAGGAGTTTGCACACCACGGTCAGCATTCCCCCGAAATGTCCCGGGCGCACGGCGCCGTCGAGGATTTCGCCTGCCAGCCCTGGCACGATCGTGGTGCGCGGCCCAAGGGGATACATGTCGTCGACGGTCGGCGCGAACACCAATTCCACACCGGCGGAACGCAACAGCTCGACGTCGTCGTCGAACGTCCGCGGGTAGGCGTCGAGATCTTCGTTCTCGCCGAACTGCAGCGGGTTCACGAAGATCGAGACGATGACCACCACGTTGCCGACGCTCTTGGCGGCGTCGATCAACTGCAGGTGACCGGCATGCAGCGCACCCATCGTCGGTACCAATGCCACGCGCTTACCCGCGCGACGCAGCGCCTGACTGACTCGGTGCAGTGTGGCGGGGTCGCGATGCACCGTCAGTTCACCTCGGGCGTAGGCGTCTGGACTCAGCGGCGCGGTCATCGTTCTCCTCCTACACAGCTCGAAAGGCCGTGCATCACAACATCTGTCAGCATCTGTTCGGTGTTCACTCACTGCTCCAACACGTCGAGGAGCGGTGCGGGTGCGTCGGTGTACGCGGCTGCCCGACGCGCAAGGATGCGATACGCCTCAGCGATCGCATCCGGTCGATGACCGCCGGCTAGCGCGCGGAGAGCATCGAGGTGGTCTGCGACGGCCTGCGCGTCGCCTCTGGCCACTGGCCCGGTCAACGCGGCGGGGCCGAGATCGAGCACATTGTGGAGGGCCGCGGTGAGAAGCGGCGCGAGAATGCGTTCGGCCAACCGTTCCGAGGATCCGTCGACTGTCGCCGCGTCCCGACCGGACTCCCCCGCGCCGCCCTCGATGGCCGCGTTCATCGCCACGACCGCATCGCTGACAAGTGCGACGAGATGATTGGCACCGTGCGCGAGTGCGGCGTGATAGAGCGTGCGGTCGGCCTCGGCGATCCGGACGGGCTCGCCGCCCATCTCGAGCACAAGGGCCGACGCTATCGCGAGACCCACCTCGTCGGCAGCGGTGACGCCAAAGCACGCCTGCGGCAGCCGGGCAGTGTCATTGTCGGTTCCGACGAACGTCATCGCGGGATGAATGGCCAACGGAAGCGCCCCGATCGCGGTGAGGGGCGCAAGAATGTCGACGCCGTGCGCGCCCGCTGTGTGTACGACGAGCGTCCGGGGACGCAGCCGACCGCTGTCCACGATCTCGGCGACGACGTCGGCGATGCGGTCGTCGGGCACCGAGATGATCAGGAGTTCCGAGCGCGCGACGACGTCGGGAAGGTCGAGGATCTGCGATTCGGGAAGTCGTTGGGCGGCGCGGCGTCGAGAGTGTGGCGACCGCGCCACAACCGCTCCGACCACGTGGCCTGCGCGTTCGAGTGCCTCGCCGAGTGCGGTTCCGACACGTCCCGCCGAAATGATGCCGATGGTCAGGCGCGCGGGTGTCGGCAGATTGCTCACGCCTGCGAATTCGGCGGAGAAAGATCCGGAATGGCCTGCTCGCCCCGCGTCGCGGGGTGGCTGATTCGACACGGCGGGATCGCCGTTCGGTGAGGTCACCGGTGTCCTCCCAGATCGTTCCAGTCCCAACTGCAGCGTGGGTACCGGACGTGCACCGCAATGCTAGGCGCTCGACGCATCGTCGGGCCAATGCCTGTGAGACGGGTCACCCGAGAGGACCGGTCAGAAGGGTGCCGGGCTGTGAGAAGTCAGTCTTCGCGACGGCGACGTCCGCCGCCGCTACCGCCGGAAGTCTGGCGAAGCTGATTGAGCAGCTCCGCGACCGGCAGCCCCGCTGTGTGCGCGGCGTCGTGGTCGTCGTCTTCCTCACGGCGTCGTCGGCCACCGCTGTAGCCGGCACGCGCACCGTCGTCGCCGGTCTCGTGACGCCCCGCCGTGGTGTCGGTGGCATCGGGGGTGTCGGTGTCTCCGGACTCCGGTGCGGGTGAGGTTGCCGCGTCGGCCGCCTGGGTGTCGTGCTCCGGCGCCTCGACGGTCTCGGCAGCAGGGGCCGTCTCCGCAGTGGGGACATAGAATCCGCCGGAGAACGGCGACGCCGAGGTCGGTTCTGCGGGCGGAGGCGTCTCGTCGAATCCCGACGTGTAGGGCGCGCGCGGCTGTTCGTCGACGACGTCGACGACCACCTCTTCAACCCCGAACTCTTGAACGGGTTGCGCCACAAGCGTCTCGTCGACGGCCCGTGCCTCGACTTCTTCGGCGCGGACGTCCTCGACGGCTACGTCCTCGACGGCTTCGACGGCGACTTCGTCGGCGCGGATGTCGTCGAGCGGAACCTCGGTGGCGATGCGGCCGGAGATGGGGGCGTCACCCGGAATGACCGGAAGCACTTCCGTCATCTCGTTGGGATCGACATCAGACCCGAAGCGTCGCGGAGCGTCGAACGGGCGGGAGTCGCGTCGTCGATGCTCGGCGCCCGGGGCGGTCTGCTCGAAATCGCGGGCGGCAACAGCGCCGTCGTCGTGAGCGGTGTAGTCGGTCTGGCCGTAGCCGCCCGGGTAGCCCGCCCCGCTGCCGTAGCCGCCGGCCTGGGGATCGGAGTGACCCGGCTGCGCTCCGAGACCGCCGAGACCCGAGGCCAGCTCGCGCAGCTTCTCGCTGGGAAGCGCCGCTCGCTGGTCGGGTAGCGACTCGCCCAGCAGCATCTCCAGGCTCGACCGCAGAGCGAGTACCTGCGCCTTGAGTTCTGCCAGCTCGACACCGGCCTCGTCGCTGATCTCCTTGCGGATCGTCGATTCGACGTCGAGCTCGTACTGCCTGCGCGCGGCGATCTCGCGCTCGAGTTGCAACTCGTACACCAGTCGCAGATCGCGGCTCTTGCTCTCGGCGCTTTCGGCCTGTCTGCGGTAGCGAGTGACAAGGATCGCCGCGATCACAGCGGCCCACAGCGCCGCGATCACCGCCAGCGATCCGAGCACCGAGATCTGATCGGCGAAGAGCATCAACACGCTGGCCACCACGGCCAGCACGATCAGGAGACCCACCAACCACTGCCCGACGCGACCGGAGCGGCGTGTGTCGGCGGCACGGCCAGTCGAGGTCGTCATGATCGTGAACTTACCCTCTGACGGCCCGCGCGACCGCCAGGCTGGTGCGGAGAGTCACGATTGGCCTCATAAAATCCCATCACAGAGGGGGTCACGCGGGCCCGGGATGACCGTCTGCCCGCGGCTGCGTCGGCTGGTCGGTCGGGTCGTCGGGTGCCCGGCAGCAGTACTCGAGCCACAGCGCCGCGACGACGAGCACGAGCCCGCCGAAGGCGCCGACGATCGCACCGGGTCTGTCATGCTCGGCAGCATTCACGCCGTGCTGACTCCACAGGAACACCAGCATCCCCACCCATACGCCGACGGCCACGGCACCCAGGATCGCCGACGCCTTGGCCAGTGCGAGGACACGCGCTGCGGTCAGCGGGTGCAGCTGCCCGCGTGCACGACCCACCTGACGGTCGGCGACACGTGCGCGCACCACGAATGCCATCGCCGTCTCGATCGCGGCGAGCACGTAGAGGACGATTCCCGCCAGCAGCGGCAGCGGGGGCAGTGCCGAGTAGTTGTAGCGCACCAGAATCCACGAGATCACCGCGACAAAGACCGCAATGATCAGCAGATCACGTGGCCGGGTCGGACCAAGGCCGGGTTCGTCGGACTCCGGTGGCGTCGACGGCTGCGGGGTTGTCACCGCGCCACCTCACTCCCGGGTCGGCCCGGCTGCGAACCTCCCGGGCGCACGTACAGTCGGTGCACGCCTGCGCGTTCACTCGCGGGTAGTGCCGCGACCAGGTCGACCACCGACCGGACACCGTCGGGCGTCCACAGCGTCGCGTCGGGTTCGATCTCCAGCCACGGCACGAGCACGAAGGCACGGTCGGCGGCTCGCGGATGCGGCAGCGTCAGCACGTCGTCGTCACTGATGATCGGCTGCCCGTCGGCGTCGGTCGCACAGATCACGTCGACGTCGAGAGTTCTTGGGCCCCAACGGATGTCTCGGGTCCGGTCAGCAGCGCGCTCGAGTTCGAAGCCACGCTCCAACCAGTCACGCGCAGAGATCGGGGCGTCGACGATGAGCGTGATGTTGTAGAAGTCGGGTTGTTCGACGCCGCCCCACGGGGCCGTCGAATAGATGCTCGACGCCGCGACGAGGTTGTCGGCGAATGCGTCGACAACCTCACCGAGCCGGGCCACTCGGTCGCCGAGATTGGTACCGGCGGACAACACGGCGCGCGTCATCTCGCACCACCCGCCGATTTGCGGGAGCGTCGGGTCACGACGGCGACGTCGGCGAAATCCAGCGGGATCGGCGCGGACGGCTTGTGCACCACCACTTCGCACGCGTGAATGCGGTCGTCGAGCATGACCTTCTCGGCGATCTCCCCGCCGACAGCCTCGATCAGATTGCGGGGGTCACCGGCGACGACGTCGTGGACCTGCTGTGCGAGCGACCCGTAGTCGATGGTGTCGGCCAGATCGTCCGACGCCGCGGCGGCCCGCAAGTCGGCCCACAGCGTGACGTCGATGATGAAGTCCTGCCCGTCGCGGCGTTCGTGGTCGAAGACGCCGTGGTTGCCGCGCACCCGCAGTCCGCGCAGTTCGATGCGGTCAGCCATCTCGATGCTCCCGCCGGACGGTATGCCGGTCACGCCCACCCGAACGCCACGCCGCGGCGACGGTCACCGCATCCCGGTTGGCCGCGACGTCGTGGACCCGAACTCCCCACGCGCCCTGCACCGCGGCGAGCGCGCTGATCGACGCCGTCGCGATCTCGCGTCCCTCCGGTTCACGATCGTGGCCGTCGGCGGCGAGCAGCGTGCCGAGGAAACGCTTGCGCGACGCCCCGACGAGCACCGGAAAACCGAGATCGACCAGCGTCGGCAACGCGTTGAGCAGCGCCCAATTGTGTTGTGCTGTCTTGGCGAATCCCAGCCCGGGATCGAGGATGATGTTGTCGGGATCGACCCCGACGTCGACAGCGGCGTCGACCTGGCCGAGGAGCTCACGACTGACCTCTGCGACCACGTCGCGGTACCCGCCCGTGTCGTCGACCCGGTGCGTGAATCGTCGACCGGCATCCGATTCGGCTGCCGCGGGACGCCAGTGCATCAGAATCCAGGGCAGTCCGGCGTCGGCGAGAAGCGCTGCCATGCCCGGATCGGCGCGACCCCCCGACACGTCGTTGACGATCGTCGCCCCGGCCTCGATGGCGGCCGACGCCACGCCTGCGCGCATCGTGTCGACCGAGACCTGTGCACCCTCGGCAGCGAGTGCGGCGATCACCGGAACCACCCGCTTGATCTCGACGGACTCGTCGACGCGTACCGCACCCGGGCGGGTCGATTCGCCCCCGACGTCGATGATGTCGGCGCCGCCGGCGAGCAGACGAAAACCGTGTTCGACGGCGCGCTCGGCGTCGAGGTAGCGACCACCGTCGGAGAATGAGTCGGCGGTGACGTTGACGACGCCCATCACCTTTGTGCGCGCGTCATCGGCCGTGTCGACGGCGACCGGGTGAGCGGTCACCGGGTGATGAGGTCGAGTGCCTCGCCGCGCGAAACGGCGCTGGTCTTGAAGATGCCGCGCACCGCGGACGTCGTCGTGCGAGCGCCCGGCTTGCGGATGCCGCGCATCGCCATGCACAGGTGTTCGGCTTCGATCACCACGATCACGCCACGTGGATTGAGCCGCTCCACCAGAGCATCGGCGATCTGGCTGGTCAATCGCTCCTGCACCTGCGGACGCTTGGCGTAGAGGTCGACGACGCGCGCCAACTTCGACAGTCCGGTCACCTGGCCCGATGGGCCGGGAATGTAGCCGACATGGGCGACACCGTGGAACGACACGAGGTGGTGCTCGCACGTCGAGTACATCGGGATGTCTTTGACCAGCACCAACTCGTCGTGGTCCTCGTCGAAGATGGTCGCGAGTACCTCCGACGGGTCGGTGTAGAGCCCGGCGAACATCTCGCGGTACGCGTTGGCCACGCGGGTCGGCGTGCGTCGCAGCCCCTCGCGGTCGGGGTCTTCGCCGACCGCGATCAGCAACTCCCGGACGGCAGCTTCGGCGCGCTCCTGGTCGAAGAAGCGCCCCTCTCCGGTCGATAGTTCGCGCGACGCGCCGTCGTGAGTCGCGATGTCGTGACCCTCGCTGATTGTCATCGATCCGACCCTCAGGCTCCGTCTCCGTGTGAACGATTGTCCCCGTGTGAACGATTGTCCCCGTGTGAACCGCTGTCGCCGGAGTCATCACGATGCTGCCCACCGTTGTGGCCCGCACCGTTCTGACCGCCGTACGAGCCGTTGCCATAGCCATACCCGTTGGGCTGATTTCCGTTGGCGCCGTTCGGGTTTCCGTTCTGCGGATATCCCTGCGTCTGCGGATACCCGTGCGACTGCGGATCTCCCTGCGACTGGGGCGGCCAACCCGGCGCCGACCAGTCACGCGGGGCGCCGTAGTCGGGTCGGGTTCCGCCGCCCTGCGGGCCCTGCGGGTAGGGCTGCTGCGGGTAGGGCTGCCCGTAGCTCTGACCTGGATAGGAACCCGGACCTTGAGGCGTTCCGTAGTAGGGCTGCTGCCCACCGGGGTAACCGGACGGCGAGCCCGGTGCACTGCCGGCACCGACGGGTTCGCGCACCGGCTCCGGCGGAGGCGGAGGCCACGGCTCGCCACGTTCGATGGCCCTCTCGCCGGGGGTCTTCACCGGGGGCTTGTCGCTCGGGGTGCGCTCGCCGAACTCGTTGAACGTCGTGATTCGCGGACGCTTCTCGACGTCGGAAAGGATGCTCTCGAGATCCTTGCGGGTCAGCGTCTCCTTCTCAAGGAGTTCGCTGGCGAGCACGTCGAGGGTGTCGCGGTACTCGGACAGAATCGCCCACGCCTCGGTGTGCGCGGCCTCGATCAGTCGGCGCACCTCGTCGTCGATTTCGCTCGCGACCTCGGCGGAGTAGTCACTCTGCGCGCCCATGCTGCGGCCGAGGAACGGATCGCCCTGCTCCTGCCCGTAGCGCACAGCGCCGAGCTTGGCGCTCATGCCGTATTCGGTGACCATCGCGCGTGCGATCTTGGTCGCCTGGTCGATGTCCGACGACGCGCCGGTCGTCGGCTCGTGGAAGACCAATTCCTCCGATGCGCGTCCGCCCATGGCCATCACCAGACGAGCGATCATCTCCGAGCGCGTCATCAGGTCTTTGTCCTGCTCGGGCACGGCGAGCGCGTGACCGCCCGTTCGTCCACGCGCGAGGATCGTCACCTTGTAGATCGGGTCGAGATCGGGCATCGCCCACGCGGCGAGCGTGTGACCACTTTCGTGGTACGCGACAACCTTCTTCTCGTGTTCGCTGATGATCCGGCTCTTGCGACGCGGTCCGCCGATGACACGGTCGACCGCCTCCTCGAGCATCTCCGCCGTGATGACCGTCTTGTTCTCGCGTGCGGCGAGCAGTGCGGCCTCGTTGACGACGTTGGCGAGGTCGGCGCCCGACATTCCTGGCGTGCGCTTGGCCAAACCGTCGAGGTCGGCGTCTTCTGCGATGGGCTTGCCCTTGGCATGCACCTTGAGGATTGCCCGACGACCGGCGATGTCGGGGTTGCCGACGGGGATCTGCCGGTCGAAACGTCCCGGACGCAGCAGCGCAGGGTCGAGGATGTCGGGACGGTTGGTCGCTGCGATCAGGATCACGCCCGAGCGGTCGCCGAAGCCGTCCATCTCCACGAGCAACTGGTTCAACGTCTGCTCGCGCTCGTCGTGACCACCGCCGAGACCGGCACCACGCTGACGGCCGACGGCGTCGATCTCGTCGACGAAGATGATGCACGGGCTGTTGTTCTTGGCCTGCTCGAACAGATCGCGCACACGCGACGCACCGACACCGACGAACATCTCGACGAAGTCAGAACCGGAAATGGTGAAGAACGGCACGCCCGCCTCGCCAGCGACTGCCCGCGCCAGCAGGGTCTTACCGGTACCGGGCGGACCGTAGAGCAGCACGCCGCGGGGAATCTTGGCGCCGAGCGCCTGGTAGCGCGCCGGGTTCTGCAGGAAGTCCTTGATCTCGTACAACTCTTCGACGGCCTCGTCGGCACCCGCGACGTCGGCGAAGGTGGTCTTGGGCATGTCCTTGGACAACTGCTTGGCCTTGGACTTGCCGAAGCCCATCACGCCGCCCTTGCCGCCACCCTGCATGCGGTTCATGACGAAGAAGAAGAGCCCGAACAAGAGCAGCATCGGCAGCAGGAAGATCATGATCTGCCAGAACACCGACTGCTGCGTCACGTTGGTCTGGTAGCCGGCCCCGGTCGACTTGACCGAGTCGAAGACCTGCTCACCCGCCGAAGCCGGGTACTTGGTCGAGATCTTCGTGACGTCCTTGCCGTCGACCTTGATTGCATCCTTGGTCTCGATCCGCAACTGCTGTTCGCGATCATCGATCTGGACGAACTTGGTGTTCTTGGTGTTGAGCTGTGTCAACGCGACAGAGGTGTCGACCCCGGTGTAGCCGCGATCGCCATCGCGCATCGCGCTCCAGCCCCACAGGGCGAGCACAAGCACCGCGAGTATCGCGAGGTTACGGAAGACTGTCTTTCGGTTCATGCGCATTGGTGGAGGTCCAGGCCACGTGTTGGGCCGCCCGGCGCCGTTACCACTGTCCTTCCCATCGGTTCGTGAACGATGTGAACGCCACCCAAGGGTTCGGTCGTACACATTGAGGCTACCGGTCAACGATCACGCAGGTGAAACCGTTCCCTGTTTGTCTGCGTGGCTTCGCCACGCGCTGTTTGCGCCCTCAGCGCCACTCTTCGTCGTCACCGGCAACGTCGCTACGCTCCTCGCCGGCCCTCCTGCATCGCGGCGCGCGCAAACAGGGTTTGTCTGCACGGGCTCCGCCCGCGCGCTGTTTGCGCCCTCAGCGCCACTCTTCTCGTCGTCACCGGCCCCGTCGCTGCGCTCCTCGCCGGCTCCTCCTGCATCGCAGCGCGCGCAAACAGGGTCCTGGGTGCTAGTTCTCGTAGACCGAGGCGCGCAGGCGACCGATGAAGGGGAGGTCGCGGTAGCGCTCGGCATAGTCGAGGCCATAGCCGACGACGAACTCGTTCGGGATGTCGAAGCCGACATCGGCGACGTCGACGGGCGAACGGACGGCCTCCGGCTTGCGCAGCAGCGTGCACACCGCCAGCGACCGCGGCTGGCGGGTGGCGAGGTTCTTCATCAGCCACGACAGCGTCAGACCCGAGTCGATGATGTCCTCGACGATGAGCACGTCACGGCCCGCGATATCGCGATCGAGATCCTTGAGGATGCGCACCACGCCCGACGACGACGTCGCCGACCCGTAGCTCGACACAGCCATGAACTCCATCTGCGACGGGATCGGCAGTGCGCGGGCGAAATCGGTCATGAACATGATCGCGCCCTTCAGGACGCCGATCAGGACCAGATCGTCCTGCAGGTCCGTGTAGCGCTGCACCACCGACTGGGCCAGCTCCGCGGTCCGCGCCTTGATCTGTTCCTCCGTAATGAGGACTGCTTCGATGTCGTCGCCGTAGTGGTGCTCGATCTCGATCTCGGAATGCACGGATACCAGCTTGACACGTCCGCCGAACCGGGCGAAGCCCGCGGTGCCATCTACTGCGCCTGCACGCGATTGCCACCTACAGAAAATGTCGTCCGATAACAGGACAAATCTATTACAAGAGAATAACGGATCGAAACATGCGTCACCCACGGTTCGCGTTCAGCCCGCGCTCCGAGAAAAGAAGTCACTATCTATTCTTGAGCCTCACCGTGATCGGCATCACACAACACGAAGCTCGGCATTTCTGAGAATCACACGACGGCGTAATCGCCGATGACAAGCAGACTCAACGTCGGATCAAGGACGAGGACGACAATGAACCAACAGCGGCGACACCACACCCAGCCACCCTCTCGACTAGCACCTTCGCTTAGCGAAATATACGCGCCGACAGAGTATTTGATACGTGCGATTGCAATCTTCGCCGCCGCAGCGCTCGCGATCCCCCTGCTGCACGCGACCGCCCACGCTGCGCCGTCGTCGGACTCGGTGCACTACCGACTCTCCGGCCGGCCAAGTTCGCTGAGCATCTCCGTGGCAGACGGAACGATAGCCCGCGAGGGCTCTGACCTGGTCATCAAGAATGGCGCGGGAAAGTCCCTTTTCCGCATGGCTTTGTGGTATCGGGACGAATATCTCGAATTCCCCATCGACGCGCAAGTGACTCCGACATCCGCGACATTGGTCCCGTCCAAAGACAAACTGCGTGCACATCTCGTCGATCCGGTACATGTGAACGCGATGCGCGCCGTCGCCGCCAAGGCAACACCACAGAAGCAGACGAAGCAGACAAAGCAACAACGCGACGACGAGGCGTTGACGCGATTCAACGGCCAGTTGTCGGCCGGAATGACCATTTCTTCTCTGGTCGGACTCACCGTCGGCGCAATTATCGGGGGCGCGATCGGGTGCGCGATCGGAGCCGTTGCCGCAGGAATCGGGTGCATCTTCCCGGGCATAGAGATCGGTGCGACGCTCGGCTCGATCGTCGGAATCATCCTCGGCGGGGGTGGGACGCTGATCCTCTCGGCAATCCAGTACTTCCAGACGATCAACTCACCCGTCTAGATCAACTGGTGCGATCCTTCCGCGATGACCCGGCCACGATTCGCTGGCCGGGTCATCGCGGAAGACGCGTCACCCTCATCCCATCGGCTGTCCGTTCGACCGCCAGCCGGTGATCTGGCGTTCCGCCGATCGCCACCTGGCCAGGCCGAACGCCCCGGAGTAGCTCATCGACGGCCTCGATCACCCGCGTCGTGGGTTCTGTCGCACCGACCTCCCGCAGCCAGCGCCGCACGACCCTGGTCCGCACCGCGTCGGGAAGGTCGGCGACCGACGCGACGTCGAGTTCGGCGTGCTCGCCGATCCGCGACGACGTCGAGTAGATCTCATCCGCAACGTCGTCGAGAGCATCGACGTCGGCCTGCAGCGCAGTGGCGGTGCGCGCCAGCGCCTCGACGACCCCGCCGTGCAGGACGTCGTCGAGCAACGGGATCACCTCGGCTCGCAACCGAACGCGTGTGAATCGCGGGTCGCGGTTGTGGGGGTCGGCGTGCGCGGGCAACGCCAGCTCGGTGCATGCGCCGACGGTCTGCGAACGACGAACACCCAGCAGCGGCCGACCCCACGGCTCACGCCACGCACGCATACCCGCGAGCGATCGCGCGCCCGACCCCCTCCCGAGGCCGAGCAATACCGTCTCGGCCTGGTCGTCCATGGTGTGGGCCAGCAGCACGGGCATTCCGTCGCGAGCGGCGTCGAGTGCCGCGTACCGGGCTTCACGCGCAGCGGCCTCCATGCCACCGGCTGTGCCGACGCTCACCCGCAGGATCTCCGCAGACGCACCAAGTCCCGTTGCAGTCCGCGCCGCATTGGCCGCAACCGCATCCGAGCCGGGCTGTAGTGCATGGTCGACGATGAGCGCGCGAACCGTCAGCCCCGCGCGGAGCGCTCCGGCGGTGAGCGCCAACGAGTCCGGCCCGCCGGACAACCCGACGCACACCTCAGTGCGCCCGGGCAGGTGAGCGGTCGCGAAATCTGCGACCGCGCGGGTCACAGCACGCGTGCAATCCATCGCGACGGCTCGTCGATCTCGTCCGGTCGGGGCAGCGTCTCCGCATTGGTCCAGATGGTGTTGAAACGCTCCATACCGACGGTCCCGACGACCTCGTCGACGAAGGCCTTACCCCGAATGTATTGCGCCAGTTTGGCATCCATACCGATCAACGCTCTGATGATGCGCTGCACGGGATTTCGCGGTGCTGTGCGTCGTTTGTCGAACGATGCGCGGATCTGCTCGACGGTCGGAACCTGCGCTGGGCCAACGGCATCCATCACGTGGTCGGCATGCCCCTCGAGGAGGGTGCCGAGCATCATCATGCGCGTGAACGCCTCGTATTGCTCGGGCGTCTGCAACATCTGCATCACACCGATGACGCCCTTTTCCCGCTTGGCACCACCTCGTACAGCCGAATTGATCCGTGCAACAACATCTGTCACCGATTCGCCCGCATCGGAGGTCAGTACTGCGATGTTGTCGAGCATGTACTGACGCAGCCAGGGGTTTGCGGAGAACTGCACGCGGTGGGTCACCTCGTGCAGACACACCCACAGACGGAAATCCGACGGCACGACGCGCAGACTGCGCTCCACCGCAATGATGTTCGGCGTCACCAGCATGAGCACGCCGGGATTCTGGGGCCCGCTCGAATCCGAGCCACTCGGCGTGAACGGGTCGTACTGCCCGAGGATGGCGCCGGCGAGAAACGCGAGGAGACCACCTGCCTGCAGGCCGCCGACCTTCCCCGACAGTCCGCCACCGGACTCGTCGCCGTCACCGTCGAGCATCGATCGCATCGATTGCGACGCGGCGTCGACCCAACCGCGCCGATCGACCACGAGCGCACTCGGAACGCGCAGCCCGTCGGCGAGTCCGGTGACCTCGCGCACCGGCCCCTCCGCGCGCACCGCGGCGTCGGCCAGTTCGGCCTGCGCGGCGTCGAGCGTGTACTCGGTGACCTTCGGTCCAGGGCGCACCAGCCGTTTTCCGACCGTCGCGGCAAGCGACCAATCGATGCGCGCGCCGATCGACTCGCCGCGCTCATCCCGCTGGTCGGCCTCCGCCCGCTGGTCGAGCTCACCCCGCTGGTCGAGCTCACCCCGCTGGTCGGCCTCCGCCCGCTGGTCGAGCTTGTCGAGACCACTTCCCACGTCGTCGGTCGGCTCGGTCATCGGCACCCGCACTCCCTCAACTTGCCCGCGACGTTGTCGAGGGCCGGCCGCGCGTCCGCGGGAGAGGTGCCTCCCGAGATCAACGCGAACGACAGCACCCGACCGTCGACCGTCTGAACTATGCCGGTCAACGAACTGACGCCGGTCAATGTTCCGGTCTTCGCACGCACCCAACCTGCGCCGGGGTTCTCGCCGACGGTGAATCGGTCGGCGAGTGTTCCGGTGCCGCCGGCAACCGGCAGTCCGTCGAGCATCGGGCGGATCTTGGAGTCGATCGTCTGGTCGCTGCCGGTGGGTCCGCTCGCCGCTGCCATCAGCTTGTCGAGGAGCGCGGCGGGTACCAGGTTGCGGTACGACAGCCCCGACGTATCGCGCAGCGTCACGTTCGAGACGTCGAACTTGTTGTCGGCGAGCGTCTGCTTGACCGCCGACGTACCGCCCGCGAGTGTCGCGGGCCCGCCGCGTGCGACGGACAGTTCGACGCCGAGCGCTTCGGCGAGCACATTGTCGGAGTAGCGGAGCATGTCGTTGACCCTGGTGACCAGTGGAGCCGAGCGGACAGTCGCGATGGTCCGCGCACCGGCGGGAGCGGTGACATTCGTAACCGGGGCGTCGACGTCGAGCGCCTCGGCAAGTTGCTCTCCCGCGGTGATCGCCGGGTTGTCGACGCGCGGCGAGTATTCGTTGAGTCGATCCGTGCGCGCGCCGTCGGTCATCAGCGCCTCGATCGGAGCGATGTCGCCGCCCTTGATGTCGTCGCGGCTCCAACTGCTGTCCATTGTCGGACCGGTGTACGCGCTGGTGTCGACGGCCACGGACGTGACCGAGACCCCCGACTTACGGACTTGCTCGGCAAGATCGCTGATCCGACCCGGATCGGTGTAGAACGTCTGCGACCGCTTCGACTGGGCCGACAGCGTCGGATCGCCCGCCCCCTTGATGATCACCTGACCGTCGGTACCCACCACGACGGTCGTCGTCAGGCGCGCATCGTGCGGCAGTCCGAGCAGCGCGGCAGCAGCGGTCAGGATCTTGGTGTTCGATGCCGGCACTCGTGGGGTGCTCGGAGTCTTGGACCACAGGATCGCGCCGGTCAGCGAGTCGCTGACCTGGCCGGTGAACTCGCCGAGCTGGGGCGCGCGGGCCGCTGCGGCGATCTGTTTTGTGACGCCGTCTGCCGTCGGCTGTGGGGCCGTGGCCGACACAGCGTTGATCGCAGGTGTCGCGGCGATCGGCGCCGGCCGTGGCGGCACACCCGCGGGCAGGTCGTCGGACTTGTTCATCCGCAACGCCACGAACAGCACACTCGAGGCGATCAACGCCAGCACGACCACCGACACCAGGGTCCACACAACCGCGCGACGTCGACCGCCCAACCGACCGTCCTGATTCCTCGCGCCCACTCGACCTCCGGTCTCGACCCATCTCTTCCGACGCCCCACAGTATCGTTGAGGCGATTCGCACAGCCGGACCGTGGCTGTCGACACCCGCCGACGGCGCACCGATCCCGCCCGAGGCGCCACGATCAAGGAGGAACCGTGGAATTCGATATGACCATCGAGATCCCCAAGGGAAGTCGCAACAAGTACGAGGTCGACCACGAGAGCGGAAAGGTCTTCCTCGACCGCTATCTCTACACCGCATTCGGCTACCCCGCCGACTACGGCTACATCGACAACACACTCGGCGAAGACGGCGACCCGCTCGACGCGCTGGTCCTGCTGCCCGAGTCGGTGTACCCGGGCGTCGTGGTCAAGGCACGCGTGGTCGCGATGTACACGATGACCGACGAGGCAGGTGGCGACGACAAGCTGCTGTGCGTACCCGCCAAGGACGTGCGCTGGGATCACATCCAGGACGTCGGCGACGTGTCGGAGTTCGAGCTGAACGCGATCTCGCACTTCTTCGAGCACTACAAGGATCTCGAGCCCGGCAAGTCGGTCACACCGGGCGGTTGGGTCGGCAAGGACGAGGCGGAGAAGGTGGCCCAGGCCGCCGTCGAGCGCTTCCCGGGGCACTGATTCGACGCTCTGCCGCCACACACTGAAAAGTCCACCTCATCTGTTGCACGTCACCTTCGGCACTGCCGAAGGTGAACCGACACGGATGAGGTGGACTTTTTTGGGTCTACCCTTCCGCCCTACTCGGCAGCGGCAGGTTCGGCGGTCGGCTGCCCGCGGCGAAGCGGGAGCTCCTTCCACGTCACCGTGCCGATGATCGCCAGTAGCGAGACGATCGACACCGTCAGGAACACCGTGTCCATCGAGTTCGCGAAGCCCTCCTTGATCGGATCGCCCAGTTCGGCGGGCAACTTCTCGATGATCGACGTATCGCTCATCACCGCGTCCGACGACCCCGACGCTCCCCCGGGATTCTGCGACGCCGCGATCAGACCCTTCGCGAACTCACTGACCTGCGGATCATCACTGCCCGCGGCCCGCACGACGGCGGCGCGGTACTCGGGAGTCTGCGCCGCAGCGACCATCTCGTCCTTGATGTTCGGTCCCATCATGCTGAACAGCAGCGAGAAGAACACGGCCACACCGAGAGTCGCGCCGATCTGGCGGAAGAAGGTTGCGGTGCCGGTCGAAAGACCCATGTCCTTGGGCGGCAAGATGTTCTGCATCGCGAGCGTGATCGGCTGCATCAGGTTGCCGAGTCCGAAGCCGAGCAGGAACGCCATGAGCATGACGGTCCACACCGGCGTCGACGTGCTCACCAGGTGCAGCAGGAACGTGGCAACGGTGATGAGCACCGCGCCCACGATCGTGAACACTTTGTATCTGCCTGTGCGCGAGATCATCTGACCCGACGCGATCGAGCCCATCATCAAACCGAGGACCATCGGCAGCATCTGCAGGCCCGCGACCATCGGGCTCGAGCCGCGCAGCACCTGGAAGTATTGGGGCAGCATCGAGATCCCGCCGAACATCACCGCACCGACGACCATCGAGATCACGATGCCCTGCGCGAACACCCGATTCTTGAAGACGCGCAACGGGATCAGCGCGTCGTCGCCCATCTTGTGTTCGATCCAGACGAACAGCGCGATGCCGAAGGCTCCGACGCCGTAACAGAGCCATGCCCAACCCGAGAACCAGCCCCATTCGCGGCCCTGCTCGGCCACGATCAGCAACGGCGCGATACCGACGGCGAGCGCGAAAGCACCCCAGTAGTCGGTACGGCCACCGCGACCCTTTTGTTGGTCGTAGTTCAGCACCTTCGCGACGACGATCAGCGCGATGATCCCGATCGGCACATTCACCAGAAAGACCCAGCGCCACCCCGACACCCAGAGGATCGTCGACTGACCGGCGAAGAAGCCACCGAGTACCGGACCGAGCACACTCGACGTGCCGAAGACCGCGAGGAAGTAGCCCTGGTATTTCGCGCGCTCACGCGGTGGGACGATGTCGCCGATCGTCGTCAGCGCCAGGGTGAACAGACCACCGGCACCGAGCCCCTGCAGAGCGCGGAACGCCGCGAGCTCGTACATCGACGTCGCGAGCGAGCACAGCAGCGATCCGACGACGAAGATCGAAATGGCAAGCAGGAAAAAGGGTTTGCGGCCGTAGAGGTCGGAGAGCTTGCCGTAGAGCGGCGTGACGATGGTCGACGTCACGAGGTAGGCGGTGGTCACCCAGGCCTGCATGTCGTAGCCGTGCAGGTCGTCGGCGATGGTGCGGATCGCCGTCGACACGATGGTCTGGTCGAGCGCAGCGAGGAACATTCCCAGCATCAGGCCTGCCAGGATCGTGAGGATCTGCCGGTGGGTCAGACCGGCGCCCGCAACGTCGTCCGACGCGGTGGACACCTGCGTCTTGTCTGTCATCTCGTTCCTTTCCCGGAATGTTCGCCCGCGGGCACGATGAGCTGCTCCGCGGCGTCGACGAAGCGGTCGAACAGCACCACCAGCGTCGACAGTTCGTCTTGGGTCCAGTCCGTCATTGCGGACTCGAATGCTTCACGACGCATCGCTCGCATGCCCTCGACACGTCGACGTCCTGCGTCGGTGATCACGAGGAGCGTCGCGCGTCCGTCGTCCGGGTCGGCTTCGCGACGCACGAGGTCGAGGTCGACGAGTTGCGCGACGTGTCGCGACACAGTGGACGGATCGGCGTTGAGCGCTGCGGCGAGTTCACTTGACCGCATGGGTGCACGGTCGAGGTGGAACAGCCCGCGAAACGCTGCGGTCTCGAACTCTCCGTCCTTCGTGCGGAACGTGGTGTGGACCGCGCGATCGCGAACACGCAGATATCGGCTGAGTGAATCGAAGAGCTGGTCGATCGACTCCGGTTTGAGCACGGTCACCGCCTTTTACTACCTAACGGACAAAGCCGACAGATGTTGCCTATTGCAAGTAGTTGCATGTTGCAAGCAAATGTCGAGCGCAAGTATGCGCTCGAGTTCTGCGGTACGCAAACAGCCCACTACCATGGACATTCGTGACTCCTCAGCCTCCACCACCGTCAGGTAGCCGCCCCCACTTCACCTCGATGCCCGACCTCGCATTGCGCGATCTCGGCGGCGCGGTCGTGTGGACCAACGACGATCTGTTCGCGGAGGTCCAGAACCTGATTAAGACCGGTCCGGCCGAGTACCGCCCCGCGACGTTCGGGCACAAGGGCCAGGTCTACGACGGCTGGGAGACGCGACGCCGACGCCGCGACGGAGTCGACCAGGCGATCATTCGCCTCGGCGCGCCCGGAGTGATCTACGGCGTCGTCGTCGACACGTCGTGGTTCAAGGGCAACTATCCGCCCGAGATCTCGGTCGAGGCGACCGCGGTCGAAGGCGTCGTATCGGCACAACAGCTCGTCGACGACGCCGAGTGGACGACGATCGTCGAGAAGACCCAGGTCGACGGCGACACACGCAATCCGTTCAAGGTCGACGCGAAGGACCGGTTCACGCACGTCCGGCTCACCATGCACCCCGATGGCGGTGTCGCACGTTTCCGCGTCCACGGCCGGGGCGTGCCGAACCCGCACTTCTTCCGCTACGGGCACTTCGACCTCGCCGCGCTCGAGAACGGCGGATTGATCACCGCATGCTCGAACATGTTCTACAGCTCGCCGAACAACCTCCTGATGCCCGGTCGCGCGCGGCACATGGGCGAGGGTTGGGAGACCAGCCGCCGTCGCGACTCGGGCAACGACTGGGTGCAGGTGCGCCTCGCCGGGCAGGGCAGGGTGAGTCTCGTCGAACTCGACACCAGCTACTTCATCGGCAATGCGCCGGGAGCAGCGACGGTTCGCGGCAGAGACGGCGAGAACGGCGAATGGTTCGACGTGTTGCCGCGCACCGAACTTCAGCCCGACACCCGCCACCGCTTCGTCATCGATCTCGACCGGCCGATGACCGAAGCGCGCATGGACATCTTCCCCGACGGCGGCATGGCACGGTTCAAGCTCTACGGGTTGCTCACCGAGGAATCGCAAGCGGGCCTGATCGAGCAGTGGGAGCGCGGCGAGGCCTGAGCGAGATCGCCCGCCGACCGAGCCCGCGCCACTGATCGAGTCCGCGCCGCTGATCGAGCCCCAACCGCTGATCGAGCGCAACCCGCTGATCGAGCTTGTCGAGATCACCCCACCCGCCGGTCGAGCCCGACCCGCTGATCGAGCTTGTCGAGATCACCCCACCCGCCGGTCGAGCCCCACGCCGCTGATCGAGCTTGTCGAGATCACCCCACCCGCCGAAACTCGAACTGCGGCAACATCTCTGCGCCTCGGCGTGGCCAAGCCGTGCGGGCCGTCGACGTACGCACCATCTCCAGCGACTCGTCGTCGAGGCAAGTACGGCACACCGAGGTCAGCGAGCGGCGGCACGGCCACGCGACCGTGTGGTCACAACCACATAGTCGCGCGCCCGTCCGGCAACTCGCTGCAGGACAAACTGAGTGGGCATTCACATACGCGTCTCACGAGGATCTATTAGCCTGCCGTTCGCCTGTTGGACACCGAGGAGGGCTTCGCTAACTCTTCGTGACCCACGAACCTCACAGTCTGCCCGATTCGGACACCTCGCCCGTCCCGCCGATGTCGCGCCGGCGATTCATGCAGACCGCCTCAGCCGCAGCCGGCACGGCAGCCGCGCTCGCAGCCGGTGTATCCGAAGCGGTTGCCGCACCGCGTCATCAGGCCTTCCTTCACTCGGTGGCCTCCGGCGATCCGCTGCCTGATCGGGTCATCCTGTGGACCCGGGTGACTCCTGAGCCGCGGGCAACACCCGGATCGGGATTCGGCCAACCGACCAACGTCCGGTGGCAGGTGTCCGTTGACCCCGGATTCACGCGCATCGTGTCGTCGGGCATCTTCTCCACCTCCGTTGATCGCGACCACACCGTCAAGGTCGACGCCGCGGGCCTGTCACCGTCGACGCGGTACTTCTATCGCTTCACCATCGCCGACGGCCCACTGGCGGGCACCGTGTCACCGACGGGGCGCACCAAGACCGCTCCGGCGCTGTCGGCCGATATCGACAAGCTGCGGTTCGCGGTGTGTTCGTGCGCGAATTACGAAGCAGGCCACTTCATCTCCTACCGTGCCATGGCGCAACGGGATGACCTCGACTTCGTGCTACACCTCGGCGACTACACCTACGAATACGAGACCGGCGGATATCCCGGCGCGTACAACGAGACAGTCCGCGCCACCGCGCCGGTCCACGCGACCGTCACCGTCGACGACTACCGCATCCGGCAGGGCAAGTACCGCCAGGATCCCGATCTCGCCCGCGCGCATGCCACTCACCCGTTCATCTGCATCTGGGATGACCACGAATCGGCCGACAACTCCTATCGGGACGGCGCAGAGAACCACAAGACTCTCACCCAGGGCAGCTGGAGCGCTCGCAAACGTGCGTCGGACAAGGCGTACTTCGAGTGGATGCCGGTGCGCCCCAATTCGATTGACAACGGCGAACACCTCTACCGTCGGTTCCGCTTCGGCCAGCTCGCCGAGCTGATCATCCCGGACCTACGCTCCTACCGCGACAAGCAGTCCTACCTCAAGGTCGACGATCCCAACCAGAGCCTCACCGGCAAGACGCAATACACGTGGCTCGAGACCTCGATCACCACGTCGTCAGCGAGCTGGCAGGTGATCGGCAACGAGGTGATGATGGTTCCGCTGGTGATTCCCGAGACCACCGACCCGCGAGTCGCCGACTGGCTCCACAAGCAGATCGGCCTGCCCGCCGACGGAATCACGATCAACAACGACCAGTGGGACGGATATCAGGCCGAACGCCGCGCACTGCTGCACGCGATCGACAAGGCGGGCAAGAAGAGCGTCGTGCTGGTCACCGGCGACATCCACAGCTCGTGGGCCAGCGAGATCCCCCTCAGCGCGCCCCACTACGGCAAGGATGCGAGCGGGCGCGTGGTCGCGTGCGAATTCACCCCGCCCAGCATCACCGCGGCCAGCGGCTACGACAGCATCGCCATCAACAGGGCACTCGCTGCTCCGGTTGCGACGGCCCTCGACGTCGCCCAGGAAGCCATCAAAACCGCGAACCCCTGGATCAAGGACGTCGAGCTCACCACACACGGTTTCGGAGTGATGGAGATCAACAAGTCACGCGCGCAAATGAACTGGTTCTACGTCAAAGACGTGATGAACCCGGCGTCGTCGGTGCACCCCGCCTTCAGCTGGTACACGCGCGCCGGACAGCCGAAACTATTGCGCGCCTGAGCTTTTTGACGTCCTTATTATCCGACGGCACCCACTGAACGGCCCCGATTTTCTCGCAATGATTGGACTCCCATGCATTCTGACCACTCCGCCGTGGCTCCACGACGCACACTCGCCCTCGCTGCGGGACTGACGGCGTGTGCCGTGGCGGCCACGGTTACCGTCGGTGCGACGTCCGCGCATGCGGCGCCCCTCGGGCAGCCGTCGGCGCCGTTCCCCACCGAATGCAGGTCGGGTAGCACACTAACGCTCGGTGAACTCGTACCGATCGTTGCCAAGTCGCTCGACGCCCGAGCACCCGGCGCCGCGCCGTCGATCGACAGCGCCGCCGGTCGATTCTCCACGCAACTGCACAACAGCACCGTCAGCACCCTGGTGGTCACTCAGCGCGGGTCGGAAGTGAGCCCCGGTCAAGGTGTGCAGGCCACCCACGGTGCCAATGCGCTGGTTCAACAGGTGTTGTCGATCAAGAACGGCACCTATCGCGACGGCTACCGGCTGTCCTCGATCACGCTCAACGACGCAGTCGAGACCGTTCTCGTGGGGATCGAGGCCAACGACGCGATCGTCCTCGACAACATCGCGACCATCCTCGGCGAGGTGGCGTCGAAGGCCGTCTCGGGTGCCGTCGGTGTGCCGATCGTCAGCAGCATCATCGGATCCATCGCGGGAAAGATCGTCAAATCGGTCGCCGCGCTGCCGGGGACCGCGGCCGAGAAGGGCGGAAAAGCCCTTGGAGACAAGGCAGACAGCACCTGTCTGGCGGCCGGAGACGGCACCACACCGGTCCGACGGGAAACGGTCAAGGACGCCTTCGCCGTGAACGTCAGTCCTGAGCTGACCACCTTCGCGAAGTCGTTGAGTCCGTCGAGTGGCGACTGTCGCCCGCTGGCAGGCCTGAGCCTGGACGAGGCCGTCGCCTACGTCGGCGCGACGCATGAGTCGACGCTACCGAAATCGCAACGGGCGTCGTTTGCGGCGAGCGTCAAGACCGTCCGCGCCAACCTACACAAGGTGTACCTCAGCAACGCCTTCGTCCCGAAGAACAAGGACGAGCTGATCGGCGTATTCGAAAAGGTGGCGGGTCTGCCCATCATCGGCGGTCCTGGCCTGACCTACGCGGCCGGAGTGCTGCAGAACCTCAGTGCCGGCGGCGAACTCAGTCACCACATCCCGTTGTCGGATGTCTCGGTCAACGCTGTGTTCAACGGGGGCCGTGCCGTCAACGATCTCCGAACTTTCAAAGCAACACCCGAATGGGCTCTTGCGAGCGCACAGGGTGCTACAAAAGCGTTGTGCCGCACCACCGATGAAGGCAAGCCCTACCCAGGCGCCGACAAGACCGTCTATCTGGGCAAGTGAGGAAACACTCGATGTCATCGATCCACATTCCCGTCAGATCGCTCAGGCGCGTCGTCGCGGCCACCGCTCTGACCGCCTGCGCACTCCTCGGCGCACAGGTACCCACGGCCGTCGCAGCGCCGACTCGACCCAACCCGACGCCGTTCCCCGCGGGTGCGATCGCGACGGTGTACCAGTCCGACGTCCACGGCTCTGACGTCATCTATTGGCCCGTGATCTCGAGCTTCACCGACATTCGCAAGAACCACCCCGACACGATCGCCGAGAACTCGGACAAGACCGCAGCGATCAATCAGTCGGCGAAGAACGATCCGGCACGTCAGAAGCGGGCACTTGACGACGGCTACGCGATTGACGGCTTGTCGCAGAACCAGCTCTACACAATGTCGGATGCGTTCGGCGCCAACCTCGGTAGAGATTTCCGTCAGGCCCTTGCGGACAAACGACTGCCCAAGGTCTCAGCTCTGCTCGACACATTGTTCGCCCGGGGTCAAGGCATCGCTGCGTCCACGGCGATCGAGAAGGCCCTCTCTGACAACGACCGTCCGTATGTGGCCGAACCCGACCGCATCACGGTGTATAACCGGCCCGGCAGGTCCAAGAGCGACGTGCAGTCCAGCGGCTCGTCGTACCCGTCCGGACACACCGCGTCGGCAATGATCCGCACCGGGCTCCTGGCACTGATGATTCCCGAACTCGCACCACAGTTTCTTGCGCGCGGTAGCGAGGCCGGCTACAACCGCGTGGTGCTGGGAGTGCACTATCCGCTCGACGTGATCGCGGGACGGATGGTTGCCGACGCCGCCGTCGCCGACAGGTACGCCGACCCCAGGTTCCGGCCGCTGATCGTCGCCGCCGGACAGGAGCTTCGCGCAGAACTCGAATGGCGTTGCCGTGCAGCACTTTCGACGTGCATTGCGCGCGATACTCCGTATCGCAGCACACCCGGCGCACTGGCCGACTACGACGCGCGCATGTCCTACGGACTCTCGCGCATCGGCTCGCCGAGTGCAGCATTTGTCGTACCGCCCACAGCCGTCGACCTGGTGCTGCGCGCACATCCCCGACTCACCCGCACCCAGGCCGCCGATCTACTTCGACGCACCGCATATCCCGCCGGATATCCGCTCGACGACCAAAAACCCGGCGCGCAGTCGTGGCAGCGACTCGACCTGGCCCGCGCCTACGCCGTACCCCGCTGATCGAGCCCAACCCGCTGCTCGGGGCTTTACCCGCTGATCGAGCTTGTCGAGATCACGCCGACCGA